>NZ_CALHFB010000049.1:0-12425 GCF_938029165.1 uncultured Anaerofustis sp. | reverse complement strand
GTTGAGAGCCATCACGGCGAATGAGTGAAAGCATTTTATCGAATATTTTTTGCTTTGGAAAAATATTCGCAGGGTTTGTAAGGGGCAGAGCCCCTTAAAGCTTTTCAATTATTGAATCCGCCAAAAGCTTTGCGGAAATCTCTGCAAAATGAACTCCGTCCAAAGTGAGTTTAGTTCCTTTTTTTGCTTCTTCTTTTTGAAGGTAGTATATATCTATATATGAAAAACCGAATGCATTTGCTGAATTTTTTATAATATCATTTCTCGAGACTATAAGGTTTTGATTGAAATCGGGAAATTCAACGTATGGAAGACCAACCGTAATCACTTTTTTATCATTATTTTTTAAATCAATAAGCATGCTTTCGTAAAGATTTTTAAAATCCTTTTGACTTTTTTTGTATATTTCTTCATCGAATGAAGAAAATCCCGAGAATGAAAAGATCAAATCATTTATCCCAACGAATAAAATATATGTATTTATATCTTGATATCTTTTATCACTTAGACATCTTTTTAGTCTGAAAGCTACTCCCTCAGTCGTATCTCCGTCGATACCTTTGTTTATGGTTTCATATTTTTCATTTAAATAATTCCTGTAAGTATAACCTATATTCCCGTTTGTCAGGCTGTCTCCGATGCATATTATTTTCATAAAAATTCCTTTCTTTTCTAGAAACACACATTTAATGGGTTTAACCCCCTCAAACCCTACCATTTTTTGACTATCGAAAGACTTCATAAGAAGGCTTACTAAATTTTGTGTAACAAAATTTAGGTGTGGTTACATATACGATAATATGATTTCGAAGTTATGCTGTGTAGCAAATTTGCCAAAGGCAAGATTTGCTCATGCACATAGAAACCATTCGCAAATGCTCATAAATGGCATTCGCTCATGTTGACCTCTGAGCTTTGCTCAGTGAAATCTTCACTTTAGTTAAGATTTTCAAAACTCCTTTGGAGTTTTTGGTCAGTCACAATATGGATAAAACGACCCCGCTGGGCGCGGTGCCTAAGCCTTCGGCAAAAGGGATATTAAACTTACTAAAATAATTCATCCGTATATTACCTAAAAGATTTATTAGCTTTAATTAAAGATAAGACTTTTATATAAATGGGTGGGATAGCTTCTTTTCCAAGAAATGCGGGTAGCATTTCTTAGGAAATCAAGAAGCGTTAAAAGCCGTCACGGCGACTGAGTGAAAGATTTTTATCCAATATTTTTATCTTCGAAAAAATATTGGCAGGGTTATTAAGGGACGGAGTCCCTTATATATGTTTATTAAAAGAGCAGTTTAAAATAATCCTTCAAAGTCGCTTTTTTCTTTGGCTTACTAAACCAGCTTTTTACTATTCCCTTAATGTCATAGGTTTGAAGCACTACATTAAGCTCTCCTCCGAGGAAGATTATATACATGCAGATGTACAGCCAAAGCATGAATAGTATAACAGCACTTAGGGAGCCGTAAATAAGCGAGTTTGCTCCGACTTTTGTTATATATAAAGAGTAAAGCCATGAGAATATTATCCAGCCGGCAGAAGAAAAAATCGCTCCGGGAAGTTCTTTTAAAATATGGCATTTTCTTTTGGGAAGCACGCAGAATGTTATAAGAAATATCGCAAGGAGTAAGAAAAATCCTCCCAGATAACTGTAATTTATATGCAGATTTCCTATGAAAAACAGTTCGCTTTGCAGGAATTTAGCTATATTTATCCCAAATATCAACAGGATTATAACTGCAAGGAAGATAAGACCGAAGCTGATTGTGTAAAGAAGAGAAACTCCTCTTATTTGAATATAATTCCTTTCATCCTTTGTCTTATATATAGTGTTAAGTCCTTTGGATATGGAATAAATCCCCTTTGAAGCAGACCATAAAAGCGTCAAAAATGTAACGAGGAGTACTGTCCCCGAGTAGTTTATATATAACCCCTTGAATAAGTCGGTGATGAAACCCGACAGAGCCTGAGGGAATATGTGTATCGATATACTTATGAGTTCTTCCTGTGTCAAGGGAAGGTACTGAACCAGTAAGACGATTATCATTATCAAAGGGACGAATGAGAACATCATAAAGAAAGCCGACTGTGCAGCGAATGTATAAATAAAATCTTCACTTAGTTTGTCAAGGCTTGATTTGATGTCCTTTAAAAATTGATATAAGTTCATTTTTTACCCCTTTTATTATTTATTATATTTTACACCAAATATACTTATTATTAAACATAAAATTAGAAATAATAAAGGGGTGATGTCATTTGAACTTCCTGTGAAGTTTTTCTTCCCACCTGACTAAAATCTACTCATCGGGTTCGCAGATTTGATTTAGGAATATTTGTGAGTTATTTTTGTTTCTTTGGGTAAAAGGGGCAGGGGACTTAGGGATATAGCACTTATAAAGGGTAGTAGGGCATAACTATAAAGAACACCATATTGCAAACTGCATACATTATTATGCAGTTAGATTTAGGATAGAAGCATTGATGATGAAAGATATATTAGAGGAAGATTAGTAGGTTAAGCTTACTTAAAAGGGGTTTGAATAGCGTTCGTTTCAAAAATTGTATTTTACTTGCAGCTATTTACTTTTTTTGTATAAGCCTCTTACAATCCCCTTAGCTTAAAAAGTTTTATATTATATTTAAGGTAATAAATCTTTTAGGTGATTTGCGGGTGACTTACTGAAGTAAGTTTAATATCCCTTTTAGCGAAGCTCTTAGGCACCGCGCCCAGCGGGGTCGTTTTGTCCATTTTTTGGACAAGCAAAAAATGGCGGGGTATAAGGGGCAGCGCCCCTAATGCCTTTATTCATACCTAAGATCCCTATTTTCCATAGCTTCCGCCTGAGTCGTCGGGTTAAAGACGAGGTCACCCTTTTGAACAGGAGCGTTTTCGTTTATTATATCGTCGTCATACGTCACACTGAACTGAGATAATATCTCTTCGTTCGGTTCAATGTGCCCGTCATTTAAACCACTCTTCTGACTGACTTCATTCATTATCAGCTCAATCATTTTATCTTCGGGAGTTTTTATGACGTCGGCTTCTTGCCCTGCACCGTCGATAATTTCATTACCTGCAATATCATCTATATTTGAACCTTCAAAAATATTATTTTGTGTGCCGTCATTACCCTCTGCATCGTAGAGTTCATTACTATCATTATTTTCATTATCATTTACAAACATATCCGATGTATCCGTAGGGTATTCTGCTTCCTTTCGCCTTAGTTCGCATACGTAAACAAAATCCTCATCGTTGATAGTTCCCACTTCAAAGGGAGCCTTGCTTTCATAAGCAAGATCATCACCGATATTTTCATCTATATCACTTTCAATGTCTTCTATATTATCCTTTGCCTCTCCTATCCGCTCATTTGTTATATTTTCCTCTGACTTATCGGTGTCCCCTGCTTCGTATTCATTATCAATCATGTCAGTATCATCTTCATCACCTTCGTCGGTTTCATCTAAATCATTATCTGTATCATTATCGTCATCGTAGTTTACTTCATCTTCACTGTCTTCTTGACCATTTTCAACGCCTTCATCATCCTCATCAGACAGACCTGATGAAATCCCTGCCTGCTTTTCAATTTCCTCCAAGTAATATAAACTGAAGCTTTTTACCAGTTTGCCGAGAAAGGTATTGTTATTTTCAAGGAAACGAAACATCCCGTTGCTTCCAAGCCAAGTAAGAAATGTAAGCCATATCCCCTCACCGGTACTAAGTATACCATCCATAAAGGTCTTAATAAGCCCCATACAGACTACCGCACTTATAATCAAAGATATCACAACGAATATCCATGAACTTATGTTAATTTTTTTAAATATGTTCTTGGTAAATTCCGTGGCAAACATTACTATACTCGAAAAAATAAGAGCCAATACCAGGATTTCCAAGAAAGATATTATTCCTTCAATATAAAAACTATCCATTTATTTATCCTCCCACACTATCTTATGGGGAATATATATTTTTTGTGTATGAGTTATCATTTTAAACAAGATAAATCCGTTATTTTATTATTTATATAAAGAGACATGTGTATATAAAAGCAAACCGAAATATGATAATTACTATACTTAACAATAAAATCATATAAATAATCTATGAACCCAAACATAAATAAAGATATATTTTTAAAGTATAAAAAACAATATAAATACGTTTTATTATTAGTTTTAGAAAGGTAAAGAATAAAATAAAATTTGATATGAGGTCTGATAATTGCGGACATTATAGAACCAATCACAACAAGATTTTTTATTTAATAAATATTTACAGATAACAGATTTAAATCACTTCTGGAAAATAAATACTTTTTCAATTCATCATCAATGATATAAAAATAATACTGCCCCTGCCCCGATATGATATAGACATTTTGATATGATGTAAAGTATGGATTTTAGGAACAAATAGAAATTAATATTATAAAGATTTTATATAAAGCGGTTCTATTAAAAATAAAATTATTCATTATAATGTGTTTTTACAAATATAAACCATAAAGATATACTTTCCCGCTTTCAGCTAAGTCTCAATTAAAACATATATACGATATATAGTAATAAATATTGTTGTTATGATTTTGAAAAGCTTCTATTTTTATTTAATCATAAATTTTTCTAATCAATTAAGTTCAATCAAGTCAATGATTTAAAGCATACCGACCATATGAGAAGGTACCAAATCAAAAAATAATTAAAACACGAAAACGAATAAACAAGCATTAATTTTGTAGTATTTTGTCGCAAAGCATCGACTTTTAAATTAAAATGATTATAATTTAATTAAGGATATATCACAAGGAAGGAGATGATGATCATGATGGATTTTAAATATAGAAAATACAAGGGTAAAGATATGTTTGATTTCCCCGAAGACTACACTGTAATAGATATAGAAACTACCGGGCTTAATCCCGACGAAAACGAGATAATAGAAGTCGGAGCGGTAAAGGTACGAGGCAGAAAAATAACCGATGAATTCTCTTCATTCGTAAGTCCGAAGAAAGAAATAATAAGCCCCGAAATAAGGAAGCTTACGGGAATAGACGAAGTAATGATAGAAGGGGCTCCCGAAATAGAAGATGTTATACCTAAGTTCAATGAATTTATCGACGGGGAGATACTCCTTGGTCATAATGTAAACTTCGATATAAATTTTTTATATGACAACTACGAACGCCACAGCGATTTTTACCTAAGCAACGACTATGTGGATCTGCTTAAAATAGCAAGAAAGTTAAGCCCTGAATTTGAAAACCACAAGCTGGAAACGGTACTGAAGAAACTTGGAATAAAAGTAGACCAGCAGCACAGAGCGGTTTCGGACTGTATAGACGCACATCACTGCTTTGAAAAGTACAGAGAAACTATCATAGCTCAGTACGGAGATGTGAGTGTTTATAAGATGATATTTAATCTATAGTTTTATTCTGCGGGGTTTTCCCCGCACCCTACCCCAAATTTCACATACATGGAATTTAATTTTACGACATTTATAAATCATTGAAGAAACTGCTTCAACAATTATATAAAGATTTTATTTTTAGTTTAGAAGTTATGACTGTTTATTTAAAACAATATGTGACCATACATAAAAATTAAGTATCTAAACAAACGATACTTAATTTTAATAACAAGTTATAAAAACATATAATAAATTCCTTTCCAAATAAGGAACATAACGGCATTTGCACGATGAAAAATATTATTTGGAAAACAAATAAAAGTCTTTGATATGAATAAAGTAAAGTTTTATACAAAAAAAGCCCTTGGAGTTTCCTCCTGGGGTCTTTTAAGTTTAAGGGATATATCCCTATATGTTCGTTTTAGGATATACTAATCATCAAATTCCTTTGAATAATTATAATCCACCTTAATAAGTTTTCCGCCAAGTTTCTTTTTGTTAATTCTATCCTTCGCATACAAATATGTTCCAAGGGCTCCCACTATCATTACAGAACCCACTATAGATGCTAAAATAATTTTACTTGTATTGTTATTTTCCATACGTTCGTCCTCTCTTACAACTTTATACTATTAATTATACAACATGAAAAATAAAAACTCAAACATTTAATCAAGTTCTAATACTATCTTAATCGACATAACTCCGACATATGTTTCAAGGTCCTTTATTCCGAACACGTTATCCACCTTTATTTCCATAGGCTCATATTCATTCCCAAAGAGAGAATTAAAACTCCTCTGAATACAGATTATGGGCTCTTCGTCTTCGATATCGCTGATACTTGAAAGAGTGATAGTTGACTTTTCGTCTATGCCGTAGCTTATGGATTCGATGTTCATTTGGTCTATGCCCATATTTCTCGACGAGTTTATCAATATAAGGTCGGAAGAATTAAGAGCCTTCTTAAGATTAAAAATCTTGTCTTTTCTGTTTATCTTATCGAGAAAAACAACGCTTTTATAAACGTTCCCGCTTTCCTCTATGACTTCCCCGCCGCATTTTTCAAGTATATCCCCAAGAGAAATACTCCTGTCAGTAAAAGAATAAATCTTTATGTGTTTTCCCTTTAATTTTAAAAATATTTCTTCCAAAACAACACTCCCGCATTTAATTAGTGTTATTTTTTGTCTTTTTAAAAAGATTATTCAATTATTTGGTTTTTCTTTTTTTAATAGGAAAAAATAGGATATATCTGTAAAATTTAAAATATTATATAAGAGATTTTATCATATTAAACAAATATGGGTTATAAAGTTTACATATAATATAATAAGTGTTTAAAATCATTCAAGTCATAAAACTTATGAAATTACGATAACAAAAAATTTATTTCCCTACAAAATAATCCTCTGCGTCCACCTTATCCCCTAACAGCGCCCCTATCATCTTCGGCTCCTTTATAAGCGCTTCCTTATCCGCTTTTTTAAGCCTTTTTATATGATACTCGAGTTTAGACGCACTCTTTCTGTTTTCAGCGGTAAAATACCTCTCAAGCTTCTTTGCATGGTGTGTCATAGTATACTTTGCACACTTTTCATTCCTTGTGAAATGTTCAGTCATCCTCTTCTCGATATCGGTGGTTATCCCAGTGTATATTGAATTGTCCTCACATCTGAGCATGTATATGTAGTACATCGTTTCTCCCTTATTGCGGTTTAGGATATATTAGCATGTTTTTTTGGTGGTGTAAATGGTTATGGTTAAACACTATACAAAGTATAAAATAAAAGCTCCAATTTAATTTACGCATATTTAAAAATCAAATTAAATCATAAATATCTTTATTAACATTATTGACACTTAATTTATTAAATTTACTCTATCCTTATCAAATAAATTATAAAGGAAATACCGAAATTCATCGTACTATCATAAAATCAACTACAAAAATAAAGACAAAAAAATGCCCGAATATACATTTAAACATTACCGACAAAATAACAAATTTGTATTACATTATACTACTTTTATATTTACTTTTTATTATTCCTGAGATAAAATATATATAGACAATATAATATCATTAAAGGAGAAATCAAATGAAAACATCAAAGCTTGTCATCGGGATAATATCTATAGTATTGTTTCTATTCATTGCAATGCAGTCCTGTGTAGCGGGACTTGGGAATGCCATGGCTGACAACGGAGAAGTAAGCGGTACTTCAGGTCTTATACTTGCCATAGCTATGCTCGTTTCCGGAATAGTGGCAATAGCTACAAGAAACAACGAAAAAGCCGGAGGAAGCATGGTATGTGCAGTATTTTACATACTTGCGGGTATAATAGGACTTACAACATCCGGAAGCTACACAGACTTAAACATATGGGCAGGACTTTCTATCCTATTTGGGATCATATTCGTATTCTTCATCTTTAAACAAAAGAAGAATGGAAAGAGTGAATAAGTTAATATTGAATAATTAAAAAAACACCATATGGTGTTTTTTTAATTAAATCATAGCTTTATTAATTTATATCTGGCTTTTCTTTTTTCTACTATATAAACATTATCTTATTATTTATATAATATTTCCATGTTATATTACAAATTCTTATATAATTCTCCTAAGTAGCCTTATATCTTCCTTGAATTAACAAATCTCATTATCTATACTAAATTTAACAAGATATATCCAATATATCGTAAATACAAACAAGGGGAAATTTAATATCATGTACAAAGGGAAGAAAAAAGTAACATTCATTTTAGCGGCTATGTTATTGATCATCTGCACAAATGTTTACGCGCATCCGGGAAGGCTGGACAGTAACGGAGGACATTACAACAGAAAAACAGGTGAATATCACTACCATAGAGGAACAGGTTCTTCATCGTCAAGCAATAGTTCGTCAAACAGCACAAGCGGCGGATATACATCAAGCTATTATACAAATAAGATTTCAGAAAAAAATGAAACTATAAAAAAATATAAAACAAAAACAAACAATTTGGAAAACAAAAACTTAAAACTCAAGCAACAAAACGAAAAATTAAAAAAGACCATAATAGATAATGAAAAAGAAAAAGCAGAGGAACTGAAAAGCTTTAAAGAAAATAATGAAAAGCTATCCTATGAAAACATAAATTTAAAGGAAAATAACAATGAACTTACAGAAAAAATAAACACCATAAACGATTCAATACTCACTTCTATTTTTGCAAGCACCATTCTAATAGTAATTTTAGGTTTGATATCTTTAAAATTATTTAAAAACAAAAATAAAAAAATCATTATTATAGTTTTATTCATAATCTACAATATTTTACTTTATTCAATGAGTATTTAAAAAGAAGATTTGATCTTCTTTTTTTATTTTATTATTCTTATATTATAAATACCAACCTTACCTAAAACAATCCTCAAAATTTCCCCTCTATGAAATTATTCACTTCGTTCATTTTTTATTCTTTCAGGATAAACCTGTTATGATACTTTTCTTTTACAAACTAATTGACCATTCGCAAAAACAACTTCGTTATTTTCCGCTCATATGAATTCCTAAACTTCGTTTAGTTTTATTTTTATTTTCAACTCGTCATTTACTGACAATTCGTAAAATAATCCTTCGGATTTTCCCTCTATGAAATTATTTACTTCGTTCATTTTTTTTGCTTTTAGCATAAAAAAAACGTCTTTCTAACGAAAGACGTATAATTTCATACATGGTGACCCAGCGGAGATTCGAACTCCGGACACCTTGATTAAAAGTCAAGTGCTCTGCCAACTGAGCTACTGGGTCATTCACTGTCTCTGACAGCTTAATTAGTATACTAAAACAACCAAATTATGTCAATACCTTTTTTCATTTTTTTTTAATTTTTTTCACTCTTTTTCTTACTGCCAAATGAAATCCGGGTCGTATACATATTTACTCCCTTTTTTCTTAAAAGGTGCATTATGATTGTCTTTGCCTGAAACTTTCTTTATTGCACTGAAGGACTTTCCTTTCCTGTTCATTATCTCGAAATGAAGATGTGAACATGTGGCTCTTCCTGTTCTGCCCGATTTACCGAGATAAGTCTTTGTGGAAACTTTCTTTCCTACCTTTGCATTTTTGGAAAACTTACTCATATGAGAGTATAAAGTCTTTCCGCCGCCGGGATGTTTTATAACTATATATTTTCCCCAGCCGCCGTTCCTTGCGACTTTGACTATCTTTCCCTTTGCCGCGGGATATATACTCTTTACACCTACGATTATATCCACGCCTTTATGCCCTCTGCTTCCGCCGTAGAGACTTTCAACGTTATATCTCTTCTTTCCCGCACTTTTACCTACGGGCCAGGACATCTTGACGGGAGTGTGTACTTTTACCGTAAAAGTCTTCTTTGCACTCTTATTGTACTTCGCGTAAGCGGTTATCTTAACGGTCCCCTTTTTCTTTCCCTTTACCACACCTTTTGAATTTACTGTGGCAATTTTGGGATTGGAACTCTTCCACGTTACGGATTTGTTGTTTGCACTCTTTGGATAAGAGCTCGCCTTAAGAGAAAGCGTCCTTCCAACGTTTATATTATGCTTCCTTACAGAAGCTTTTATACGCTTTTTATTTGAAACTTTTATGGAAGTTGCGACTTTATACGCACTTACCTTCTTTTTATCGCTTATTTTGCCGCTTTGAGCCGAAGAAACGCTGAAATATATGGAATATGGTTTCTTTGTACTCTTCGCCGTTACCTTGTAAGTGTTAGTTCCGGTCTTCTTTACAGAAAAACTTTTCTTTGAATAATTTAATTTATAACCCTTGTTATATGCGTTGCTTGGAGAAAAAGATACCTTCAATGCAGTCGACTTGTTTTTATTTGTCTGAAGCACTACATGGTCTTTGCTGTACTGTTTTATACTTGGTTTAAGCTCTATACCTTTAAGCTTGACTTTTACTCTTACCTTACAGCTCGCCTTTACTCCGTTATTACTATATGCGGTTATTATCGCATCTTTGTAAGTAATACCCTTTTTTATCATATCTTTGGTATTGATATTCTTAGCACTCACCTTTCCGTTTTGGTCTACTGCTGCGACTTTACTGTCGGAACTGCTCCATTTTATCACATCCAAACTCTCGGCACTCTTCGGACTTACACTTAGGTCAAGTTTAAAGCTTTCCCCTTCGTAAACGCTTTTTGAAGTATCGTCTACTTTTATGGAAGACACTAAAATAGGAAGCGCACTTTTATCGGTTTTAGAGTTTTTATCCTCTCTACCTTTATCCGTGTCGACTTCCCTATCATTTTCGTTATGTTTGATTGTTGCTTCATTCTCCGAGACCATTATCAAAGACTTATCCTGCTTCTCGGCGGCCAGGATTGTGTTATTTGCACTACAAATAAAGCTTAGGCATAAAGTCATAGTTATCAGCATGCAAATACATTGTTTTTTCAAATTTACAATTCTCATTATTAAAACCCCTCAGTTCGCTTAATAAAAATTTCCCTCTTAAAATTCTTAAAAATCCCGCATGGAATTCTTAATTTTTTCTTAATCTTTTAAAGATATGTTTTGCCATTATATAAAATTTTGATATCCTTGTCAAATTTTACCCCCCGTTTTTTATAAAATCAGGGGGTGTTTTTTGTATAATTTTGTCGGATTTTATACTATTTTATTATATGTTTTTTTCTTTACTTAAATCTTATGCTTTAAATCATATAAATATCAGACGGGAAATATAATAAAAATCCCCTGCCCCTTTGAACCTCTTTTATAAAAAGTCCTTCAAAGATTTTGACAATGTCGATTTTTTTATGATATCAGGTCTATTTTTGATTTTATTTCTATCAAATATATTCTTAGATTTTTTTATATTTTTTATTAAAAATCAAGACAATAAATATTTCTTCGAAATTTTTTTTATTTTTACCGCATTTCAACCGATATTTATACCTATATAATATCCGTATCCCTCTCTTTTGTGAATGTACATTAATTTTATAAACCCCATATGTTCATTATGGGGTTTATTTTGATGAATTATATTTATTATACTTAATTAAAAGTAAACAGGTCTGAGACGGCTTAATTCGTCTTATCACTATCGTTATCAATATTATCCATAACACTTATTTGGTATGCGTCTTCATATATCACACCATTACCCTCAGGTTTTAATTTTTTATTGAATATACAGTTGAATAAAACGGTCAAACAGAGATTATAAAATATCGAAATATATATGATAACCGCCATAAAAAATATTAACAACGTTATGAGGAAGATACCCAGAAGAAGAGACATATCCTTTATCAATAACCCCAAAAACATTAAAACGGCAAATATACTCATACCAATCCCGGTAATCATAAGGAAGAAAATCAAGCATAATCCGATATAATACTTCATATTCTTGAAACCCCAGCTGAATACATTTGCAGTGAAATTTTCATTTAAAAAATCATTATCTTTTCCTGCCAGCGCACAAGCCATGGTTGGGAATATCCCAAAAGCGGCAGAAAACAGCATCGTAATAATAATAGTCAAAATCATCTTTGATATCGTCGACATCATCACTGAATTAAGATATGCATTGTTGTAATACGAATATGCACCTATATTATATAATGAAATAAAACTGCTCCCGCACAAGATAAAAAACAAAATAAAGAATATCAAAAAAACAGAAACTCCGTAAATCATTTGGAACAGCCATACCCTAAGACATTCTTTAGGTTTTTTGAGGAAAGAAAACAAATCAGAAACAGAATATTCCTCTTCTTCATCAGACTTTATGAATATTTTATAAAGCCCGAGGGTTAGTACAGTCGAGATGTACATAGTCACGGGAAAAAGTAAAATTCCCGCCTGAGGTATATTTGACATCAATAAACTGCCGGATGTACAAGGAAAATCACCCCCCTATGCAAAATTGCCTATACCCCTATGAAAAAATGCAAGTACCCCCTAGGCAAAAACGTCAAAGATAATAATATAAAGAATAA
>NZ_CALHFB010000048.1:0-5726 GCF_938029165.1 uncultured Anaerofustis sp. | reverse complement strand
TTTTTTTTAAAAGTTTTTTCGATTTGGAAAAAACTTTGCGGGGTTTTAGGGGCAGAGCCCCTGAGGCTTTGTTTCTTTGCAAAAGAAAACATTGTCAATGTTGTAATTAAAAGGGGATTATGCTATAATTTTTAAATATGATTTTTTGTAAAAAAGTGTATATTTTAACTTAAATTGGGAGAAAAAGATGATTAAAGCCGACAGTGTAAATGATGTTTTGAATAAAATAAAAAAGGACTTTGAAAATAGGAAAAGAAGTTCGCATATAATTATGATAGAAGACAGCTTAAATCACGTTTTGGCGTCGGATATAGTTTCAAAAATCAGTATCCCGAGCTTTGACAGAGCGGAAATAGAAGGCTACGCCTTAAATCATGAAAGTCTTTACGGTGCAGACTATTATGACCCTATAAGTCTTGACATATCGGGTTTGGACCAAATAAAGGATAACGAAGCAAAATATGTAATAAGCGGGGAAGCACTCCCAAAGGGTGCGGACTGCGTTATCGATATAGAATATGTAAAAGAAAAAGATAAAAGCATATGGGTAAACCGAGAGATAGCTAAGGGGCACGGTGTTTCTTTCAAAGGTTCAAAGATAAAAAGCGGGGACGTGGTCTTAAAGAAGGATACCAAGTTAAATCCTCTGAATATCGGACTGCTTGCGAGTCTTAACGAATTCATGGTCGAAGTTTATGGGAAAGTAAAAGTCGGAGTTATTTCTTTCGGGGAAGATATAACTACTGTTAGAACGCCGGAAAAGGATAAAGATATAGATTTGAATTCATATATATTATCGTCACAGCTTGAAAACAAGAACGTCATTAGCATTCCTTACGGGATAGCTGATAAAAAGAGTTCTGCTGAGGTACTTGAAAAAGCCTCAAGTGAATGCGATATCGTTACCGTTCTTGTAAGTTCGTCTTTTGACTATTCCGAAGTCTTTGGAGAAAATAAAGTTTATTCCGATGAGATACTAATTTCTCCGGGAGAAGATACTTTGATAATAAATCATAATGATACTCCCGTGTTCTTCCTAAACGGCAATCCCAAAGATGTATATTTGCTATATAATGTTTTCGTAAAGCCCGTAATAGACAGTTTTCTTAACATAGAAGAAAATGAACCATACATAAAGGCGAAAAGCATTTATAACGTCCCTTCCAAGAAAGGTATAAATGAATATAAACCCGTTAGGATTGAAAAGAAAGACAGTGGATATTATTTTGAAATAATAGAAGATGACAGTCTGATGAGCGAGTTTTTAAGTGCTACAGACGGATATATATTAATCCCCAAAGACAAAGACGAGATAAGAAAAGACGAAAGCGTAAAAGTAACTCTTGTGTAAAGGAAGTAAAATGGAATATCTAAAGGACATATCTTTTGAACAACTCAATGAATTATTTGACGAACTGTTAAACAGTATGCCTCCCTTGGAAAGTGAAGAGGTGTCTGTTTTTGATGTAATGGGAAGGGTAATAAGCGAAGATTTATATACAAAGGAAGATGTTCCGAGCTTTGATTATGCTCTAAAAGACGGGGTCAGCATAAATATAGGTGACTTAGAGAGAAAGGGTTCTTTATTAAAGATAGATGATTATAAAAAAGTGAATAAAGGGGACAGGGTAGAAGACAAATACAATGCCGTAATAGATAATAAGGATGTCATTCATAAAGGATATTCGCTCTATTTGAATAAATATCCTAAAATGTTCGGGAATATAAAATATAAGGGTGAAGATACTCTGAAAGGAAGTTTTTTATATCATAAGGATACTTTAATAACGAGTGAAAAAGCGGGAGTACTTATTTCTTCGGGAATAAAAAAAGTCAAAGTTTACAGAAAACCGAGAGTAAGTATAATACCTACGATAGATATAATCAGCGATAGAAAAAATATAATATTGGATAACGATTCAACCATCTTAAAAGGAAAAATAAACTTAGATAGAGTTGATTTAAATATATTAAAACCATTAAGAGATGATAAAGCGGACTTCGAGAGGGTCATAAAGTCACAGTCCATGTCCTCTGACGCAGTCTTGATACTGGGTAAGACGGGTGAGGGAACTAACGATTATACATTTGATACCATGGCTAAGCTGGGAAGGGTTTATTTCAGGGGTGTTAAAATAAATCCGGGTAGTGATTTTATTTTAGGAAAAATAGAAAACTCCCTGGTGTTTGGTATCCCCGGGGATAACATCTCTGTTATAATAATATATGACCGTTTTGTATCGAGATTTATCTCAAAGCTTACCGTAGGAGATACAAAAAAGGATAAGACTTTATATTCCGCACTTCTAAGCGATACGCCCTCTAGTCCTTACTGTAAGGATTTTGTATTTGTAAATTTGTTTTTATATAATGAAAATTATTATGCACTTCCCATATATGAAGTAAACTCGGTATCGGATTATTTAAATGCGGACGGATATTTTATAACAAAGGAAAAACAGACTCTTTTAAACAGAGGAGAAAGCGTAGAGATACATCTTTTGAAAGACAGGAAAGATATAAATAAGAACATACTTTTCACAGGCAGGAAAAATCATTTTAATACAAGTCTTTCAAACTTCTCCAAAAATTCAAATAATGAAATAAATCTCATACTGTCACAAGATAAGTCTTTATCGGAAAGCTATATCGAAAGCAGGGAATACTTTTTAAAAGATTTCGAGAATAAATTCGATTATTTCAAAGAGGATTTGAATAAGGGGAAAGTTATAATAGAAGGTGCGAGTGAGAGATACGGATTTGCCACAAATAAAAAGTATCTTGATATAGTATCTGTTACGGATTTAGTAAGTAAGGACTTGGAAATAGGAAATTTACCGAGGAATACTTTCTCAAGGTCGTCTTTGGAAGCACTGTTAAAGGCGAAGAACATTGATATCGGCGATATAAAAGGTTTTAAAGAAAACATATATAAGAACGAAAAAGTCTTGCTGTCAGCCCTTCTTGAGGATAAAATAGATATATGTTTTATCAGTGAGAGAGAAGTAAAAAATCATAAGAGCATAAAATTCATTCCGGTAATAATAAAGGAAAATGATTTTATTATAAACAGTGATGATAAGGTTTTGACGGATATGATACAAAGTATATTTACTAGCGAAGACTTAAAAGGATTTTTGTCTGATGATTATGACACGGAAAATTTAGGTAAGATATCTAAGATAGAAAGGTAATAAGCGTAATATGGATGTAAAAGAAAAATCACTTAAACTGCATGAAGATTTAAAGGGAAAAATAGAAGTAGTAAGCAAAAAGGAAGTAAAGACAAGCGATGACTTATCGCTTTTATATACTCCCGGCGTTGCGGAACCTTGTGTAAAGATACATGAAAATGAGGATAATGTATATAAGTACACCGCAAAGAAAAACTTGGTGGGTGTAGTAAGCGACGGAAGCGCCGTTTTGGGACTTGGAAATATAGGGGCAAAGGCTTCTATCCCGGTAATGGAAGGCAAAGCCATTTTATTCAAGGAGTTCGGTGATGTTGACGCCTTTCCTATATGTATAGATTCTACTGACGTAGAGGATATAGTAAAGACAGTTAAACTTATCTCTCCGGTGTTCGGGGGAATAAACCTTGAAGATATCTCGGCACCGAGATGCGTGGAGGTGGAAGAAAGGCTCAAGGAAGAGCTGGATATCCCTGTCTTTCACGACGACCAGCACGGCACTGCGATAGTTGTGGGAGCGGGTATAATAAACTCTTTAAAAATAGTAAATAAAGATATAGATAAAATAAAGATTGTTGTAAACGGAGACGGTTCCGCAGGATATGCCATAACGAAAATGCTTATAAATCTGGGAGCAGAGAATGTTATCGTATGCGGTATAAACGGAGTGGTAAAAGAAGATGAAAATAACAACTATGTTCAAAAGGAACTGAGTAAAATAACCAATCCGAACAAGGAAGACGGAACACTTAAAGATGTAATAAAAAATGCCGATGTGTTTATCGGTGTTTCCAAGGGTAACCTTGTGGATAAAGAAATGGTGGAAAGCATGAACGATGACGCCGTGATTTTTGCCATGGCAAATCCTACCCCTGAAATCATGCCCGACGCGGCTAAAAGCGGAGGTGCAAGGGTTGTCGGAACGGGAAGAAGTGACTTTGAAAATCAAGTCAACAATGTTTTGGCATTCCCGGGTATCTTTAGAGGTGCTCTTGACGCTTATGCGACAAAGATAAGCGAGGGGATGAAAGTAGCGGCTACTCATGCAATAGCAGACTTCGTTAAAGAAGAGGACTTGAATGAACATAATATCCTTCCGTCCGCTTTGGATAAAGAGGTTGCGTCGGCTGTTGCAAAGGCTGTTTACGATGAAGCAGTAAAAGAAAATATAGTAAAAAATATCAAATAAATCAGTATTATCTCAGGAGGGTAAAGTGAAAGACCAATTATTGAATATCAGCAAAGAAGCTAAAGAAAAAATACAAAATCTTAACGCTTTGGAAGATTTGGAAAATTTCAGGATAGAATTTCTCGGCAAGAAAGGGAAACTTACTTCTATCCTAAGAGGAATGGGAGGACTAAGTAAGGAAGAAAGACCTATTATAGGTAAGCTTGCAAACGAAGTAAGATCGGATATAGAAGAAGAATTAAATAAGATGAAATCTTCCATAGAAGATAAGCTCATGGAAGAAAAATTAAAGAGGGATAAGATAGATATAACTCTTCCCGGCAAGGAAGTCTTAACGGGACATCATCATCCGTTATATCACGTTATCGGCGAACTTCAGGAGATATTCGAATCCCTTGGGTTCAGCGTTGCGGAAGGTCCCGAAGTGGAATTAGTCAAATATAACTTCGATAACCTTAACGTACCTTTGGACCATTCTTCAAGAGACGAAAGCGATACTTTCTACGTTGAAGGCGGCAACTGTCTGAGGACTCAGACTTCTCCCGTACAAATAAGAGCAATGAAAGAAAATGAACTTCCTATCAAGGTAATAGCTCCGGGGAAAGTATACAGGACGGACGAAATAGACGCCACTCATTCTCCGTTGTTTCACCAGCTTGAAGGTCTTATAGTAGATAAGGGCATCACTATGGCAGACCTTAAGGGGACTTTGGAATACGTAGTAAAGAAGCTCTACGGCGAAGATACAAAGACAAGGTTCAGACCTCATCAGTTCTACTTTACAGAACCGAGTGCGGAAATGGACGCAACATGCGTAGTATGCAAGGGTAAGGGCTGTAATGTATGTAAGGGCTCCGGATATATCGAAATACTTGGCTGCGGTATGGTTCACCCAAACGTGCTTAGATCATGCGGGATAGACCCTGAAGTCTACAGCGGTTTTGCCTTTGGTTTAGGGCTTGACAGAATGACTACGCTTAAGTACGGTATCAAGGATTTAAGACTGCTGTTCGGAAACGACACAGAGTTATTGACTCAATTTTAAGGAGGATAGAGAATGTTAGTACCAATAAATTGGCTTAAAGAATATGTAAATATAGATAAAGATATAAAAGAATTCGCCGATATGATGACGATGAGCGGTTCAATGGTTGAAACCGTCACTTATCTCGGAGAAGGGATAGAAAATGTCGTAACCGCGAAGATAAATAAAATAACTCCTCATGAAAATGCGGAGAAGCTTATAATATGTACCATGTTTGACGGAAGCGAAGAATATCAAGTCGTAACGGGCGCAAACAACGTAAGTGAAGGGGATATAGTCCCTTTTGCAAAAGTAGGTGCAA
>NZ_CALHFB010000047.1:0-97586 GCF_938029165.1 uncultured Anaerofustis sp. | reverse complement strand
AATGGACGGCTTTTTCTATATCCAAACGAAAGGAGAATTTTAAAAGCTATGAAAATAAAGAAATAACTATAAACGGATGGATAAAAACCATACGTTCATCCAATCAATTCGGGTTTATTGAAATAAATGACGGTACAAATTTTAAAAATGTACAAGTCGTTGTAGAAAAAGACAGCATAGATAATTATGAAGAAGTAACGAAATTTCACGCTTCCAGCGGTATAGAAGTAAACGGGGTCTTGGTTTTAACTCCGGATATGAAACAGGATTTTGAAATCAAGGCTACAAAAGTAAGGCTTTTAGCAGGCAGCGACGGTTCGTATCCGCTTCAAAAGAAAAGACATTCTTTTGAATATTTAAGAGAAATCGCACATTTAAGACCAAGGGGAAATAGTTTCAATGCTGTTTTCAGGCTTCGTTCTTTGATTTCTTTTGCAATCCATGAATTTTTTCAAGCTAGAGATTTTGTTTATGTTAATACTCCTCTTATAACCGCAAGTGACTGCGAAGGTGCGGGAGAGATGTTTAGGGTTACAACTCTGGACATGAAAAATCCGCCTTTAAATAAAGAAGATAATATTGATTATACAAAAGACTTTTTCGGTGCGGAGACTTATCTTACCGTTTCAGGTCAGCTTCAGGCGGAAGCTTACGCGCTTGCCTTTAAAAATGTTTATACATTCGGACCGACTTTCAGAGCGGAAAATTCAAACACACCTCGTCATGCTGCTGAATTTTGGATGGTCGAGCCGGAAATCGCTTTTGCAGATTTGAGCGACGATATGGATCTTGCGGAAGATTTAATGAAATACGTGATAAATTATGCTCTTGAAAAAGCGGGAAATGAAATAGAATTCTTTAATAAATTTGTGGATAAAGGGCTTGTTGAAAGGCTTAAAGGAATACTAAATTCCACATTTAAAAGGATCACTTATACCGAAGCCATAGAAATACTAAAAAAAGCTGATGCAGAGTTTGAATATCCCGTAGAGTGGGGACTTGACCTTCAAACGGAACATGAAAGATATTTGACGGAGAAACATTTTGGTGCACCTGTGTTCGTAACTGATTATCCTAAGGAAATAAAAGCTTTTTATATGAGGATGAATGAGGATAATAAGACTGTTGCCGCAGTGGATTTACTTGTTCCCGGTGTGGGAGAAATAATAGGCGGAAGTCAAAGAGAAGAAAGATATGATGTTTTGGTTTCCAGAATGGAAGAGCTTGGTATGAACAGTGACAGCATGGGCTGGTATTTGGATCTTAGAAAGTACGGAGGAGTAAAACACGCAGGGTTCGGACTTGGTTTTGAAAGACTTATCATGTACTTATCGGGTATGAAGAATATAAGAGACGTCATACCTTTCCCAAGAACAGTAAATAATGCAAAATTTTAGTTTAAAATAAAATAGGGGTAACAGATCATGTATAAAATTTTGGCAACGGATATAGACGGGACTTTATTTACAGATGATAAAAAAATCACGGAAAAGACCAGGAGAGCCATAAAGAAATGTGCGGATATGGGAGTATATGTAATACTTTCCAGCGGAAGATATTATAAAGGCGTTCTTCCTATTGCAGAGTCCTTGGGACTTAGTGAAAGTTATCATGTTGCGGATAACGGGATATGTTATTTCAATACTAAGGGTGAAGCGGAATTTATCAAAGTATTCGATAAGGATGAATACAAGGTATTGATAGAACATTTAAGAAAGACTTGCAAGTCTTTTGTCGTCACAAATGAAACGGGAATGTGGTATGAAACGGATGACAGAAGATGTGTAGAAACTATGCTTCCAAATAACGGAGAAGCACATTATATAAAGATGAAGGATATTTTAGATGTACCAAATCCTTTTAAAATTTGTGCTTATTATGAAACAGATGAAGAGAGAGATAATATATTAAGCAGAGAATATGAAAAGATAAGCGGATGTGTATCATTTAAAGTGCTTATTGATTTTTATCCAAAAGGGGTGGATAAATATGAGACTCTGCTGGAAGTGGCAAAGAAATTAAATGTAAAAGAAGAGGAAATACTTGCCGTTGGCGACAGCGATAACGACCTTCCTATGATTGAAAATGCCGGACTTGGAGTCAGCGTGAAAAATGCAAGTGAGAATTTAAAAAATGCAAGTGATATTGTTCTGACTCAGACAAATAATGAAGATCCTCTTTGTTATGTAATAGAAAATATAATAGAAAGAACGTTATATACGGGAATGTTCTAATTTAAAATGGGGGAATTGTTAATGAAAAAAAGATTGATTTCGTTGTTTATCGTCATGGTGATGGTTTTAAGTTTCATGCCTGTGGGGGTATTTGCTTCAAATGATGTATCTGATACAGACGGTAGTAAAATAGCTGTAAGCAGTATAAGCTTTGAAAAGAAAAGTCTTGCTTATAAAGCGGGGAGTAAAGATACTTTAAAGGTAAATATATTACCTGACGGGTCAAGTCTTAGTGATGTGGAATTTATCTCCAGTAATCCAAATGTAGTAAGCGTGGATAATAATGGAAATATTGCCGCAAAGTCAAAAGGCAGTGCGGTCATTACCTGTAAGGCAAAAGATGCGGATATTAGTGATACCTGTAGTATTACCGTCAGCCAGCCGGTTACTTCCGTAAAATTAAATAAAAGCAGTATAAACTTATATCCTAAAAAGAGCTATGTTTTAAAGGCAAGTGTTTATCCTTCCAATGCAGATGACAGAAAATATAAATATACTACAAGCAATTCAAAAGTTGCTACTGTAACAAGTTCAGGCAAAGTTACTGCAAAAAGTTACGGAAGCGCATATATTTATGCCACTGTTCTTGACGGTAGCGGAAAGAAAGCTTCATGTAAAGTGAAAGTTGTTAGAGCGGTCACTAAGATAAAACTAAATAAGACTTCAGTAAAGAAAAAAATAGGAAGTAAATATCAGTTAAAAGCTAAATTATATCCAAGTAATGCTTACAATAAAAAGGTCAAGTATTATACAAGTAATAAAAATGTGGTGAAAGTTAATTCTAAAACCGGTAAACTTCATTTTGTCGGTCCTGGCAAAGCAACCATTACCTGTAAGGCTCTTGACGGGAGCGGTAAAAAAGTTAAATGTAAGGTCGTATCATTGTGTAAGAAGCCGGGTTGGTATAAAAAAAGCGGCAAGAAATATTATGCAAAGAAAAACGGAACTCTGGTTTACGGCGTAGCAAGCATAAAGGGTACGAGATATTATTTCCATCCAAAGACGGGGGTAATGCAGAAAAAGGTTTGGAAATATGTTAAGATCGGCGGAAAAAGATATAAGCTTTACTTTAATTCAAAGGGTAAACAAGCTCAGAACGTCGATAAATTAATAGGAAAACAAAAGAAATATTTGGTAACTGTAAATACTAAGACGAATACAGTCATAGTATATGCTAAAGATAAGAAGTACGGATATATAATCCCCGTAAAGGCAATGGTTTGTTCTACGGGTGTTGCTTCTTCACCTACTATAAGGGGGACTTTTAAACTTAGAAGGATAGGTAAATGGCATGAACTTATGAACAGCGTTTACGGTCAGTACTGTACACAGATTTCCGGTAATTATTTGTTCCATTCTGCATGGTACTATCAAAGGGGAAATAAAAAATCTATAAGCGTTTCTGAATATAAGAAACTTGGAAGAAATGCTTCTCACGGATGTGTCAGACTTACCGTTGCGGATGCAAAATGGATATATGACAGATGTGCGGGTTCTACCGTAAAGGTATTTTCCACTACGAGAAAAGCACCTCTTAAGAAACCGAAAAGACCTAATCCGAGAAGAGTTTCGGGAGATAGGGGATACTGTCCTACAGACCCTGCATTTAATAAAAAGAAATAGTTAATAGGTATCTAAATATAATTTAATAAGTAAAATAAAAAAGACCTTTTATGCTAAGGTCTTTTTTTGTATTAATGGATAAGTAAGGGGCGCGGAATCTGCGTAAGCAGGCGTAGTGCCCCGTGAAGAGACGATGATAAAATGAAATGTGTTTTTAATAATTTACTTTTTTAAATTTACCTTCTTTGTCTTTCGACACTTTAGTCCACTTTTTAAATGATTTGATATATTTCCCTTTGTAGTAATATTTTGATTTAGAAGCCTTTCCCTTGCTGTAATAAATATTTTTGTTAAATTTCAAATTATCGCTATATTTTTTATTAAAAGGGATATAAACAATAGGAGAGTTGGAATATTTATTTGAAAATATATTATTTTTTACATTTATATCCTTTGCTTTTGAAATTGTGAGTATAGCTTCCTTTTTTCCGCTGTTGATGCATTTGTTTTTATACAAAGTTACATTATAAACAGTTCCCAAACTTTTTTTATATCCTCCCACTGTGATTCCATTTTTACTGCAGTCGTAGACCTTATTGTTATATACTTTTATATTCTTTGTGCTGTACTTCTTTATTGGTTTTCTTTCCGAACCTATTTCAATACCTCCGCTGCAATTTGTTATTTTATTGCTTTGTAGTCTGATATCCTGTCCTCCGTCTACGTAAAGACCGTAGCTTGTCGCATATTTTGACTTCTCGTTTTTTATAATATTTTTATACACAAAACACTTTCTTGGGAAATCTGCTTTTTTTGTTTTGCAGTATCCGTAATTTCCTGTTAGATCAATACCGATATTCCCTGTTTTATTTAAATTATTTTTTATGATATTTATATTTTCATTGTTTGAGGATACTGAAATACATTCTCCCCATCCGGTATCCATATCATATAATTTATTATTATTCATAAGTACATTATTTATCTTATGTTTTCCGTTTTCTCCAAGGAGCAAAATCCCGTTTGTATATTCTTCTTTCTTTGGATTTTTAACTCTTATATTCGTAATTCTATTATTTGTTAAAATGATATGGTTTGCTCCGCTTGATAGATTGATACCTGCTATATCATTTCCCTTTGCATTTTTAACGGTAAGTCCCATTATTTTTATGTATGAAGAGTTATTTAAATCTATTATTGAACTATGTTTTTTTATGTTGGAACCGTCTATGACTACTTTTTCTTTGTTGTGATTCCTTACTATAATATATTTGTTTCTATTTCCCTTTTTCTTTATATCAATTTTTTCTTTGTAATTACCGCTTCTTAAAACAAGGGTGTATCCTGCCTTTGTTTTGGATAAGCCTTTTTTTATGGTCTTATACGGTAATGATTTTGTACCTTTATTGTTATCATCTCCATTTTTAGAAGAAACGTATATTATATTTTTTTTAGGCATATCAGCTTCGCTTTTTTTATTTTCCATTACATTTATACATTTAGTTTTAAAATACTTATCTCCTCTTATCAAATCATAAAGTCTTGTTTTAGCACTTGCCAGAGATAATATACTTATGCAAATCATAAATGTAAAAATAAATAATATATTTTTCTTTTTCATACCTTTCCCTCTTTTCATTGATATAATTATATACCTTTATATTTGTTTTGTTATGATTTTAATAAAAAAACACCCTAAAATGATATTAAAGGTGTTTTGGTAAATTTGATTTATATATTTTTATTTAAGAAAAATTTTATATATAAGGATTAAAATTCACCTGTAAAATAAGTAAAAATCCCAAGAATATTTTATGTTCTTGGGATTATACTTTAGTTTATAAAGTGTATCTAATTTTATCATAGAATAAAATTGATTTGGTATTATAAACTTATTCTTTACATAATAATATGATTAATTATATTTTAATCTTCAATAATAGTGATTTCTTTTATTTTTCTTTCTTCTTTTGGTTTGTCCATATAATCCGTCGGAGTTTCAGCTATTTTATCTAAAACATCATATCCTTCGATAAGTTTGCCGAATGCCGCATAGTCTCCGTCTAAATGGGGAGCATTTTCGTGCATGATAAAGAACTGGCTTCCCGCGGAATTTTTATCCATGCTTCTCGCCATGGATAAAACGCCTCTTTCGTGTTTTAAGTCGTTTTTAATCCCGTTGGAAGAAAACTCTCCTTTTATCGTATGTCCGGGACCGCCCATTCCGTTCCCGTCGGGACATCCTCCCTGTATCATAAATCCTTTTATTACTCTATGGAATATAAGTCCGTTGTAAAATCCTTTTTTAGCAAGTTTAATGAAATTATCACATGTTATTGGTGCTATATCCTCGTAAAGCTCAGCGAGCATAATATCGCCGTCTTCCATTTCTATCTTTACTTTTGTCATTTTTTTCATTCCTTTCTTTCTATATTACAAATATTTTACCATACATAAATAAATAAAAGGAATAAATTTAAATTTTTTATGTACTTTTTCTCACTTCTTTATTATAATGTTAGCTGGTAGGTGAAAATTATGGAGAAAAGAAACGAATACGTATCGGCGTTAATCCTTGCTGGAGGGCTTGGTACGAGAATGAAATCCGATAAACCCAAAGTACTTCACGAAATATGCGGAGAAACACTTCTAAAACATGTTATTTTAAATGTGGAAGAAGCGGGTATTGAAGATATCGGAGTTGTAGTCGGATATAAAGCCGAAATGGTCAAGGAAATGACGGGAGATAAGTATAGTTACTTCCTTCAAAGTGAGCAACTCGGGACCGGACATGCAGTTATGATGGCAAGGGAATTCCTTAAAGGAAAAAAAGGAAAGATACTTGTTTTATGCGGTGACGCTCCTTTGATAAATAAAGATATCATAAATGATTTCGTTAAATATTCTTATGATAACGAACTGGATTTAGGTGTTCTTACCGCTATTTTAGACGATGCGAAGAGTTACGGCAGAATAGTTAGAAAAAACGGAAGGCTGGAAAAAATAGTCGAACTCAAAGACGCTGATAAAAATGAAGCCGAAATAAATGAAGTAAATTCGGGGACTTACATATTTGATATAGAAAAACTTTTAAAACATTTGGATGAGCTTTCCACAAATAATGCTCAAAGCGAATACTACATTACTGATATGATTGAAATATTTAAAGATAATGATTATAATGTAGATGCATTTGCCGCAAGTGAAGGTAATATTATTGAAGCTGCAAATAACAGGTATGAATTATCCAAATGTGAAGAATTGTTCAGAGAAAAAATAAATAAAGAATTGATGTTAGACGGGGTGACGATTATCGACCCTAAATCTACATATATAGACAGAAACGTTAAAGTCGGAACAGACACTGTTATTTATCCCAATACGATAATCAAAAAAGGAAGTGTTATAGGAAAAGAGAATATTATTTACTCTTCAAGAATTGAAAATAGTATAATCGGAAATAACAACAAGATAGATAACTGCGTTATTGTTGACGCAAAAGTAAATGACAACAATCAAATAGGTCCTTATGTTCATTTAAGACCGAATGCGGATATAAAAAACAATACCAGACTGGGTAATTTCGTGGAAGTCAAAAACTCTTCTATCGGAAACGGCACTAAGGTAAGTCATCTTACATATATCGGAGACGGCGATATAGGAGAGAATACCAATGTAGGGTGCGGAGTAGTATTCGTAAACTATGACGGTAAAAAGAAATATCGTACAAAAGTTGGGGATAACTGTTTTGTAGGGTGTAATGTAAACCTTGTTGCACCTATAAATATAGATGATAATGTTTATATTGCAGCAGGCTCCACACTTACTGATGACGTTGAAAAAGACTCTCTTGCAATTGCAAGGAGCAGACAGACAGTAAAAAAAGGATACAAAAAAAAATAAAAAGTTATTACATTACAATTTAAAAACAAATCAAATTTTGCTATAATAAGTTTATAAATAGTTTAGTCACTATTTTAATAAAATATAAAATATAATGGGGAGTAGAAAATGATAGAATCTTTTTCAGACATTTGTTTACTTGCAGGTAATTCAAATAAGGCTTTGGCACAAGAAATAGCAGACAATTTAGCATTACCTCTATGTTCGGCAAAAATCGGTAAATTCTCTGACGGAGAAATCAATGTAACAATCAATGAATCAGTTAGAGGAAGAGACGTTTTTGTCATTCAATCTTTATGTTATCCGGTCAATGATAATTTAATGGAATTATTAATAATAATAGATGCACTTAAGAGAGCTTCTGCCGGAAGGATTAATGTTGTTATGCCTTACTACGGCTATGCAAGACAGGATAGAAAGGAAAAGGGAAGAGTTCCTATCACAGCCAGATTGGTTGCTGATATGCTGACTACTGCCGGTGCTGACAGAGTTATTTCTATCGACCTGCATGCAGACCAAATTCAAGGGTTCTTTAATATACCATTTGACAGATTATACGGTAGACCAATCATCGCCGATTACATCCTTTCCGAAAATGAAAGTATGGATAATGTGGTCGTTGTGTCTCCTGACGCAGGAAGCGTTAAACGTTCAAGAAAGTTAGCGGAATATTTAAATGTTCCTTTAGCAATAATAGATAAGAGAAGACCAAAGGATAATGTTGCGGAAGTAATGAACGTTATCGGGGAAGTAAGAGGAAAGAAAGTCATTATGATCGACGATATGATAGATACCGGAGGTACTATCGTAGGTGCGGCCAATGCTTTGGAACAGCTCGGTGCAAGTAAGATAATTTGTGCTTGTACTCACCCTGTATTATCGGGTCCGGCGGTAGAAAGAATTGAAAACTCGGCTATTGACAGATTGATAGCTACAAATACTATCCCATTAACAGCTGATAAGAAAATTGACAAGATTACGGTGTTATCTGTTGCGCCTTTACTTGCTAAGGCAGTAAAGATAATCCATACCGGAAAATCTATTAGCTCAATTTTTTCATAAAAAATATTATATTTTGAAAGGAAATGAAGAATTATGGATTTAAAAACAATTGCTAATAATGTCAGAGTCGGCATTATTACAGAAGTAGCTGCTGCACAAAGCGGACATCCAGGCGGATCTTTATCAAGTGCCGATATCGTTACATATCTTTACTTTGAAGCTATGAATATCGATAAAGACAATCTTGACGATCCAAACAGAGATAAATTTATTTTAAGTAAAGGACATGCATCACCTGTTTTATATGCTGCTCTTGCTGAAAAAGGAATTATTGAGAGAGAAGAACTTAAGACATTCAGAAAAATCAATACTAGACTTCAAGGTCACCCTGCAATCAATAAATGCCCGGGCGTTGATATGACAGCGGGTTCATTGGGACTTGGTTTCCCTGTAGCTGCCGGTCTTGCTTTAGGTAACAAATTAGACGGTAAAGATTCTACTGTTTATACCTTGGTTGGAGACGGTGAAATCCAAGAAGGTACTATCTGGGAAGCTGCAATGGCTGCAAGTCATTACAAACTTGATAACTTAATCGTATATGTAGATAACAATAATCTACAAATCGACGGACCTATAACAGACGTTATGTCTCCATACCCAATCGATGAAAAATTCGCTGCATTCGGTTTCAATGTAATCAATGTAGATGACGGACATGACTTTGACAAATTAAGAAAAGCTAACGAAGAAGCTAAAGCTTGTAAAGGAAAACCTAGTGTAATTATTTGTAAGACAGTAAAAGGTAAAGGTGTTTCATTCATGGAAAACCAAGTTGGTTGGCATGGAAAAGCTCCTAGTGAGGAACAAGCTAAAGAAGCTATTGAAGAATTAGGAGGTTGGAAATAATGAGTAATATTGCTACTAGAGAATCTTACGGAAACGCCGTAACAGAACTTGGTAAAGAAAATTCTAACATCGTTGTATTAGATGCCGATCTAGCCGGCGCTACAAAATCAGGCGTATTTAAAAAAGCATTCCCTGAAAGACATTTTAATGCCGGTATCGCTGAAATGGACATGGTATGTTTAGCTGCCGGTTTATCCCTTGCAGGTAAAATCCCATTCGTATCTACTTTTGCTGTATTTGGTACAGGAAGAGCTTACGATGCAGTAAGAAACGCTGTATGTTATCCAAAATTAAATGTTAAACTTGCTTTGACACATGCCGGACTTACAGTAGGTGAAGACGGTGCTACTCACCAAATGTTAGAAGATATCGCTCTTATGAACGCTCTTCCTAACATGACAGTTATCGTTCCTGCCGATGATACAGAAGCTAAACAAGTAGTTAAAGCTGCTGCGGAAATCGACGGTCCTGTATTTATGAGATTTGCAAGAGCTGCTACACCTGTAGTTTTCGGTGATGATTATAAATTTGAAGTTGGTAAAGCTGCAACAATCAAAGAAGGCGACGATGTAACATTGATTGCTTGCGGTATCATGGTTCAAAAAGCTATCGAAGCAGCTGAAGAACTTAAAAAAGACGGTATCAATGCGAGAGTTATCAACATGGCTACAATCAAGCCTCTTGACAAAGCTGCTGTTGTTAAAGCTGCAAAAGAAACAGGTGCTATCGTTACTTGTGAAGAACATTCTGTTTATGGTGGTCTCGGAAGCGTTGTATCTCAGGCACTTAGTGAAGAATGTCCTGTTCCGATGGAATATGTAGCTGTTCAGGATACATTCGGTGAAAGCGGTACTCCTGATGCATTATTAGCTAAATACCATATCGATACTCCGGATATTATCGAAGCTGCTAAAAAAGCTGTTGGAAGAAAATAATGAATAAAAAACGAATCGCGGGAATAACTCTCTTAGTAATAAGTATAGGATTATTGATTGCATTCGTTATTAACAAGGTGGGGTTTGATTTTTTTACAAACCCCACAAGATTAAAGGCGTTCATTTCCGGTTTTGGTGTATGGGCTCCTTTAGTTTTTTTTAGTTTGCAGTTTTTACAGGTTATTATTGCTCCGATACCGGGTAACGTTCTTGGTGTTGTCGGAGGAGGGCTGTTTGGTTTTGTAAACAGTCTTATACTCAACGGACTTGCGATATATCTCGGAAGTATGGTCATGTTTGCCCTTGGTAAACATTTCAGTGAGAAGGTCGCTCTTAAGTTTGTTGAAAAGGAAACTTATGACCATTATTTAAAAATAGTGTCCGGTAAAAAAGGTAAACTGAGTTTATTTTTAGCATTTTTACTTCCGTTTTTTCCCGATGATGCCTTATGTTTGATAGCGGGAAGCAGTAATCTTTCATATAAGGAATTTATTGTTTTTTTATTGCTTGCGAGAACACCCGGGATACTATACCCCGGTCTTTTAGGTGCGGGGCTTATCGGTAAGGATTTTAAAATGTTAGTTGCAATAAGTTTACTTTATGGTATCATATTATTTGTAGTATACCTATTTAGAAATAAATTAATAAAAGATGATGTAATCGATGAGTAAGGAGTTAATTATGCAACCATATTATATTTTCGTAACAGGCGGAGTAGTTTCATCACTTGGTAAAGGAATAACTGCGGCAAGTTTAGGAAGATTACTTAAAGCAAGAGGGGTTAATGTATTCATTCAAAAATTAGACCCATATTTAAATTTTGACCCGGGAACGATGTCTCCATTCCAGCATGGGGAAGTTTTTGTGACCGAAGATGGTGCAGAAACCGACTTGGACCTTGGTCATTATGAAAGATTTATAGATATAAATTGTTCGAATAAAAGTAATATAACGACAGGTAAGATTTACTGGTCTATCATATCTAAGGAAAGAAAAGGTGATTTCCTCGGAGGGACTGTTCAGGTAATACCTCATATCACCAATGAAATAAAAGATTTCATTAAAGCCGCAGGAGAAGAATCCGGGGCGGATGTTGTAATAAGTGAGATAGGCGGGACCGTTGGGGATATAGAAAGCCAGCCTTTCCTTGAAGCTATAAGACAGATGAAAGGTGACTGTCCGGGCAGAGTATTATACATACATGTTACACTGCTTCCTTACCTTGGAAAAGCAATGGAACTTAAAACAAAACCTACACAGCATTCGGTCAAAGAACTTAGAAGTATTGGTATCCAGCCTAATATCATAGTTCCGAGAAGTGAACTGCCTGTATCGGAATCTATCAAAGAAAAGATAGCGTTATTCTGTGACGTTCCTAAGGAAGCCGTAATCCCTAACTATGATGCTGAAACTTTATATGAAGTACCGATGTCTCTTGAAGATGAAGGTCTTGCCGATTATGTCATCAAATGTTTAAATATACCAGCAAAAGAACTTGACCTTTCCGAATGGGAGCAAGTCGTTGATAAGGTTAAATCTATAAACAAGAAAGTTAAGATTGCCCTTGTAGGTAAATATGTTTCTTTAAGAGACGCTTATTTATCCGTTGCGGAAGCATTGTATCACGGCGGTATAGAAAATGAAGCCGAAGTTGAGATAGACTGGATCGATTCCGAAGAAATAACTAAAGATAACGTTGAAGATAAATTAAAAGACGTAAACGGTATTATCGTTCCCGGCGGGTTCGGAACAAGAGGTGTCGAAGGAAAACTTCTTGCCGCTAAATATGCAAGAGAAAATAAAGTTCCTTACTTGGGACTTTGTCTTGGAATGCAGGTTGCCGTAATAGAATTTGCAAGAAATGTTCTTGGAATAAAAGACGCAACCAGTTCTGAATTTGATGAAAACACAAAAAATCCTGTTATAGACTTAATGCCGGAACAAAAAGATATAGATAATAAAGGCGGAACGATGAGACTTGGTGCTTATCCTTGTGATTTAAAAGAAGGGACAAAAGCATACGAAGCATACGGGGAAGAACATATTTCCGAAAGACATCGTCATAGATATGAAGTAAACAACGAATACAGAGATAAGCTTGAAGAAGCGGGAATGATCATCTCCGGTATATCACCAAGCAGAGTATTGGTTGAAATGGTTGAAATCAAAGATCATCCTTGGTATGTTGCTACTCAGGCACATCCTGAATTTAAAAGCAGACCTAACAGAGCACATCCTTTGTTCAGAGAATTTGTAAAACATGCTTTGGAAAACAATGAAAAATAAAAAGAGCATTTTAATGCTCTTTTTTTGTGTAATAAAATATTGTTATTATGGAATAAGAATACCTTCAGCCTCTTTTATATTATTTATTTCTATCATATATTTACGAACAGCTTTTAAAATCAATCGGAAACAATCTTCCATTTCGAATGCGAAGCTGTCATAATCTTTCTTTTTTAAATAATAACAAGCTTGTAAACTTTTTTTATTTAGCTTGCATATACTTTGAGTTTTATTATTGTATAAAGATAAGTAGTATCCCCATTCGATTACTTTATTTGTTTGTATAAGTATTTCTTTAAGTGGTTTCAAATCAGTTTTATTGATTATTTCATTCAATATGTTATCAAATGATATGTTATCTACGTCTTTTGCTTTATCTGTCAGTATATTGATTTCTTCATCGGTGAACATTTTTGCAGCTCTTTTTGAGGAAACGCCAATTATCAATATCATTAACTGAAGTGCATATAAATATAATAATGAGTTTCTTTTTTCTACCGGGTTTTTATTTGCTTCATAGATGTATAATTCATTAGGTGTTAATACTAAAGTTCCTTTTCCGTTTATGGTTTTAGTAAATTTTATTTTGTTTAGTACTAATAGAGCTTTACGTATCGTAGAAACAGAAGCATTATACTCTTTTGCCAAAATTGCTTCGGAAGGTAAAAAGGTATTATGAGGATATATGCCCCTTCCGATTTTATCTATTAAATCTTGTGTTATTTGTCTATATCTGAAATCCTTACCTCTTCTTATATCCCATGAAAAACTTCCTGTTTGTTCAGGCATATCATTTGTTGTCTGTTCTAATTTTTTTAAACTATATTTTATTATTGAATATACCTCATTATAAATTTGTTTGAAATCTTCATTTCGTTTATATGAATCTCTTAAATTCAATGCGGTAGCTAAATGTTTTATATCGGGGATATTATCTCTAATACATATCCCCGTATAAGTTTTTTGTTCTTCTGCAAAAAAGCTTAGGTAGCTGTGAAGTTCAAAGTTATTATATAAATCTGAAAATAAAGGATTACCGCTGTGTTTTAAAATATCCAGATAAATATTTGATATTATTCTCCATTCTTCAGGTGGAAGTGCTCTTTTTTTGATTTTTTCAATTTGAATATAATTTGGTAATAGATTTATTGAGTCCAATCCTTTTGCCGAAAATGTAAGAATAGCCGGTAAAATCAAAGACATTGTTTCATATATTTGTAATAGGATATCACGATGAGATAATATTTTTTTCGTTAATGTATTGTTTTTATTAGTATTATAAATAACTTTTGGAGTTTTTCTCGGTTCTATAACAATGAGTCCTTCTTCTTTTAGCTTACTGAGAACATTATTTATCGTATAAATACTCACTTGAAATTCATCACATAGTTTTCTTGAAGATGATAGATGATTGCCTTTTTGGATTACACCGCTTATTATTTTTTCTTTTAAATTTCTATATACATAATCAAACTTTGTTTCCATATTATAAATCCTTTTTTATTATATTATATCACAAATTTAATAAACCTATATGGTTACCTTTGCAAATAGGTATTGTTTTTTATCTTTTAAATTTTATAAAATATTTTGTGAAATCAATAATATTGGTAAGAAGTTTTGGTGAGGAGCGGAGTGAAGCCCCGAAGAGGTGGTAGTGCATAGCCCTGCAAAAAAGTTTTATTTAAAAAGCCTTCGGGCTTCCCTTGAAATAATCTTAGAAAAAGGGACAGAGTAAGTTATTTTGTTACTATAAGTTTACTTTTAGTAACAAAAATGATATTTAAAAAGTGCAGGATAAAAACATATAAAATGAAATAAAAAAATAAATATTGACACAAATTAATTAAATTATGTATCAATATCTGAAATTTAAAGGTATTAAGATTAATAAACTAAAAGTAAACATTTTGTTTTAAAACGTAAATTTTTTTTATCTTTATCGATATTAATTTAGTTCAGTAATATAAAGGAGTGAATATTTTTGGATAAGAAATATTTAATTCAAAAAACAAATTTACATTCTTTCCATTCGGAAGAAATACCCCCAAACGGCAGGATTTTTATGTTAAAAATAAAAGATTTAAATAACGGATATCCAAAGGGGATTATACATAATTTATTTTTTATTGAACCTTATACTTTTTTGGGTTTTGACGATGCGATTTTAAAGATAAATCAAATGATGGACATACTTAATAATCCTCAGTCATTTACTAAGCTTAGGACTTTTTTTGATAAAGAATATAAGCATACTAAAAAATTTTATGATAAATGGTTAAGTGAAGGTAAAGAAAAAAACAATTATACTCAATATTGGGATCCTAAATCGTTAAAACCAAATAAAAAAGATATTATTGTTTTTTATATAAATGTTATTTACAGACGTAATAGCAGCTGGCAGGGGGAAGTTATTTGGAAAGGACATAGAAAAGTAGCTTTTAGAAGTGTACTTGAGCTTCTTAATTTAATTCGTTCGGCAATTTTAAATGATAAATACTTAGTGAAACTTAAGGAGCAGTATTGATATGAAGGATAAAAGCTATTTGGGTTTATTGGAATATCTATCATTTAAAGTCGGATGTATGTATTTATCCGATTTAAGATATAATGAAAATTTATATAATATACAACACGAGTTGAGAAGTATTGATCCTAATATTTATAGTTTAAAGGAATGGAACGATGCGGTAAATTATATTACCGGGGAGAGATATGAATTTGATAATGTTAATGAAGCATTGGATTTTTTAATAAGTATTTAAAATAAGATATATATTTTAAATGAATATTTAGATAATTGGTAATTTAAAAATGAATATTTATAAAACCTGTATTATCAAAAATTAATTATCTTTTGAATATAAAAAGCACCTTTTTAGGTGCTTTTTATATTTATTCTTTTTATTTAGCCGGAGCAAATTTCACAGGTCTATTTAAATTGTCTACAGTGTCAAAAGTATATCCTTGTTTTTTTAGCGTTTTTATTACATGGTCAAGACCTTTTGATAGAGCTGTATTTCTATCAAATACGTGCATAAGTACAACTACTTCGTCATTCCATTTTGCCTGCTTTATAATCCTGTTATATTGTTTCTTAGGCATTTTTGCGTCGACATCATCGGGAAATGCGTTCCAATCTACATAATCGTATCCATGGGCTTTTGTTAATTTAATAGCTTTTTTTATTACTTTTTTACCTCCGTATGAGAAGGAAATAGTATTGTTTGTTCCTCCGGGGAAACGGAAGATCCTGCAATCATATCCGGTGGCTTTTAAAAAGTTGATCCTGTTTTTTTCTAAATCTTTAAGGAAAGCTTTTGGACTCTTATATACTTTTTTATAATCGTGGGAATAAGTATGAAGTGCAAGTAAATGCCCTTCTTTCACGATTTCTTTTATAACTTTTTTACCATCATTATCTTTGGCACCGTTAAAGAAGAATGTGGCTTTTATATTATTTTTCTTTAGAACCTTTAATACTTTATAAGTCATCTGTGTTGGTCCGTCATCAAAAGTGAGATATATTTTTTTCAGTTTTGTTGATTTGATATCGTTTTTTTTTACTTCTCCTATGGTAAACAAGTCGTTATTTATATTTGTCATAGAGGATAATAATTCTGAAACACTGAATTTATTGGTATTCGCATATGAGATAATATCTTTATTTCCCTTAGTTTTTATGATTTTGATTTTTTTGTTATCATCTATATATCCAGCTAGTTTACCTCTTGAATCATATACCTTGCAGACAGTTTTTGTTAAAGCATTATCCTCTTTATTTTTTGAATATTTGATAGGTTCTTTTGTATTGTCAGATGATACTAAAGTATTTTCATTTTTGTTTTGTATATTTTCATTAGCTTTGCTATAATTATTAACAGGTGATATATTTAAAGTTACAAGTAACATTAATATATATATTAAAGAAAATAGGATTGTTAAATTTTTATTCATTGATGTATTTATATCTTCATTCATAACTTTATTATTATACCAAAAGAATGACAAATTAAATATAATTTCACTAAATTTTTTATTAAGATTAGGAGTAAAAAATGGAAAATATCAAAGCTGCGATTTTTGATTTGGACGGAACTATAATCAATACTTTAACTGACCTTGCAAATGCGGGAAACTCTGTTTTAAAAAAGAACGGATTTCCTATTCATGATGTTGAAAAATATAGATTTTTTGTTGGGAGCGGTATAAGGAATTTATGCATTAGAATTCTTCCCGAAGATAAAAAAAATGATGAAGAATGGATTTTAAAAATTTTTAATGAGTTTAATGATTATTACGCAAAGCACTATATGGATAATACATGTGCTTATGACGGTATTGAAGAAATGCTTGATAATTTGATTGAAAAAGGTATGAAGGTCGCAGTTCTTACGAATAAAGGACATGAATTTACTGTTCCTATGTTAAAAAAAGTCTTTGGTGATTATCCTTTTAGCGTGATTTTAGGAAAAACCGATAAGTATCCGGTCAAGCCAAGCAGAGAATGTATCATGCATGTCATCAATGAACTTGATGTAAAAAGCAGTGAATGCATATACATTGGTGACAGCAACGTGGATATGAAAACTGCCATAAACGGGGATATAGAAAATATAATAGGTGTAAGCTGGGGGTTCAGACCCGTAGAAGAATTAAAAGAAGCCGGAGCAAAATATATAGTAAACTCTCCGAAGGAAATAATCGATATAGTAAATAATTTAAATGAACAATAAAATATATAAAATCAAAGGAGAAATATTATGATAAAAGCAGCCGTTTTTGATTTTGACGGAACATTAATGGACACTTTGGTTGATACAGCTCTTTGTATCAATCATGTACTAAAAAATCATGGGTTCGATGAGGTTCCCATAGACGAGTACAAGAATATTTTCGGAGGAAGCTGTTACGACATGATAAATCTTGTAACTCCGAAAACCATGAACGACCCTGTGCTTTTGCATGAAATGGACGTGGAAGTTCAGTATCATTACTCAAAACATTATAATGAAAACTGCAAACCGTATAAAAATATCAGACATGCCATAAGAGCTCTCAGAAAAAATAATATAGATATATGTGTTATAACCAACAAGCCTTCAAGGTTATTGATACCTTTATTAAATGAATTTTTTTCTGATATCGAATTTAAACACATAATAGCAGCAGATTCCGGATTTCCTTTAAAACCAAATCCCGCTTCATGCAATCAGTTAATGCAGACTCTTGATATACACCATGATGAAGTAGTGTTTATAGGGGACAGTGAAGTGGATATACAAATCGCTAAAAATGCAAGAGCCTTTTCTATCGGCTGCGGCTGGGGCTTCAGAGGCGGTGAATCTCTTATAAAGGCAGGCGCCGATTATGTTATCCACGAGCCTATGAATGTCGTTGAAGTTGTGAATATCCTCAATAAACGTTCACTTAAGGATATTATGGAAGAAGCTAAGCTGATACTTAAAATGCTTAAATAGGATTTAAAATGTTATCCATAGGTACAAGGTCAATCGAAACTGAAAGGCTTATACTTAGAAAGTTTAAGACCGAAGACTGTGAGAAAGTTTTTAATAATTGGGCAGGAGACAGTGAAGTTCAAAATTTATACTGCGAACCTGTTTATAAAAATTTAGGTGAAGTAAATGAGCTTCTTAATAGATACATAAATGGTTATAAGGATTTAAATTATTATAGGTGGGCTGTTATTCTAAAAGAAAACAATGAATGTATAGGACAAATCTCTTATTTTCTTGTAGATACCGATAATCACTTTGCGGAAGTAGAGTACTGTATAGGTAAGAAATATCAAAATAAAGGCTTTGCATCGGAAGCCTGCATGTCGGTAATAAAATATGGGTTTGATGAAATCAAGCTAAACAAGGTACAGATATGTCATAAGCCGAAAAATGAGGCTTCTAAAAAAGTGATATTAAAATGCGGACTTCATTATGACGGTAATTTAAGGCAGTATTTTTATAATAATGGAGAATATGAAGATAGGTTATATTATTCACTTCTTAAAAATGAATTTTATAATTAAACGATAATTATAAATTTTAAGGTTATTTTAAGGTTGAGGTCTATAATAAAAATAGTTTAAAAATAATATTTATTTTTAGACAAATCACTTACTTATTTATATTTGCAGGTGCGATATTTTACAATTAAAAAAACTATTTTAATTAGTTTACAAGGGCGTAAATTGTGGTTTGATTTACGTCTTTTTTTAGTGATTATTTCTCTTTATATTTGAAACTATATTTTTGTTTTTTTGCTCATAAAAAGTAGGTAAAAAACGAAATAAGTGATATAATTAACAATATATTGTTTAAGGGAATTATCTATGGAAACTAAAATATACGATCTTACGAAAGAGGACAATTTAACAGAGATTTTCAGCGATGCTGCAAGTGTTATAAATGTGGGTGGTACGGTAGTGTTCCCGACGGAAACGGTATACGGTCTTGGTGCAAATGCTTATGATGATGAAGCGGTAAAGAAAATATTCAAGGCTAAAAACAGACCAAGCGATAATCCTTTGATAGTACATATAAGCGATTTAAGTATGATAGATGAGTTGGTTACATATGTAAGTGATGACGCAAGGAAATTGATGTCGGAATTTTTTCCCGGACCATTGACACTTATAATGAAAAAATCTTCCAAAGTTCCAAACAGCGTATCTAACGGACTTGATACTGTTGGTATAAGGATGCCAAGTGATAAGGAAGCCAATGCTTTTATAAGAGCATGCGGTGTTCCAATTGCGGCGCCAAGTGCAAATATTTCAAAAAGACCAAGTATTACAAACAAAAAATATCTTGTAGAGGAATTATCGGGTAAAGTCGATATGATACTTTGTTCAAAGAATTCTACGATAGGACTTGAGTCTACGGTTTTAGATGTTTCCGGTGATAAAATAAAACTTTTGAGACCGGGGAAAATAAGCGGGGAAGATATTGAAAAAGTCATAGGCAAGAAAGTTTACGGATATAACAGCGAAGACGCACTCTTACCTAAGTCTCCGGGAATGAAATATGAGCATTATAAACCTAAGACAAAAGTTATCGTGCTTAATGGGAATGATGATGATATAATAAGTTATTTGGACGATATAAAGGTAGATGATATAGGATTTATAGGGCTTAATTATATCATTCATAAGATTGTCAATAAAAAAATCAAGTTAAAATCTTTCGGCAAAGATATAAGTGATGCAAGCAGAAATCTTTATTATTTGCTTAGGGAGATGGATAGTGAAAATTTGGATATCATCTATGTTCAGGCTATGGATAATAAGGGTATAGGTCTTGCATATATGAACAGGCTTTTAAAGGCTGCTTCGGGGGATATTATATACCTATAGGGCTTCGCCCTAAACCCCAGTCCTTTTTTAGAGATAAAAAAGAACGAAAAAATCTTCGCTCAAGCCGCGAAGGCTAAATTTCGACTGGATTTTCAAAATAAATTTTGAAACAGTCTCAATTACCCCCTCCCTTAATAAAGGAATTTAAATCCTGGGGTGGGCTTTATATAATTTATAAAGATAAGGTATTAAGACATATAGTTATTATGTTAAAAACTGCTATGCAGTTTATATAAATACACTAAAAAAAGGAGTAAATAAAATGAAAATAGTAATTGCTAGTGACCACGGTGGTTATGAATTAAAACAATTTTTAATCGAAACATTTAAAAAAGAAGGATATGATTTCGTAGACTACGGTACGAATTCCGAAGAAAGTGTTGATTATCCGGATTATGCTATAAAAACATGTGAAGATGTTGCGGCAGGTAAATTTGACAGAGGTATTTTGATTTGCGGTACAGGTATCGGTATAAGTATCGCGGCAAACAAAGTTAAAGGTATCAGAGCTGCTCACTGTACTGATTGTTTTTCTGCAAAGATGTGTAAACAGCACAATGATGCAAATGTAATTGTTCTTGGCGGAAGGATAACAGGTCCCGAACTTGCTGCCGAAATTCTTAGAACATACCTAAATGAAAAAGAATTTTTAGGCGGAAGACACGAAAACAGAGTAAATAAAGTAAAAGCATACGAAGAAAAAGTATATAAATAGTAAGGAATAGAAATAATGAATAATGTAGATAGTAGACCTTCATGGGATGAATATTTCATGGAAATGCTGGAAGTCGTTAAAACTCGCTCTACTTGTATAAGAAGACATGTAGGTGCGATAATCGTAAAAGACCATAAGATAATCTCTACAGGTTACAACGGCGCTCCGAAAGGTCTTGCTCACTGCACAAAAGATACTTGTGTAAGACTTAAGTATAATATAAAAAGCGGAGAAAGACATGAACTTTGCAGGGCTACCCATGCCGAGCAAAATGCTATTATTTCGGCGGCAACTATGGGAGTGAGTGTAGAAGGAGCGGATATTTATATAACAGATTCTCCATGTATCCTCTGCTCAAAAATGCTTATCAACGCGGGTATCAAAAGAATTATTTATAAAGGAAGCTATCCCGATGAATTTAGTTTGGAACTACTTAATGAAGCGGGAATAGAAGTTATCAAATATGACACAGAGGGATAAAAATAATGAAATATCCGATATTGCAAAGGCGGTATCGATAATATTACAGCTGGGACTTACCATGGTAGTGACGATTTTGTTATGTCTGTTCTTCGGTAAGTTTCTGGATAATAAGTTTCATAAAGACAATTTATGGACTTTGATATTTTTATTTCTTGGTGTATGTGCGGCTCTTAGAAATATGTATTATATAGTTAAGAGCTTCATAAATGATAAATAAGAACAATAAGTATATCCCGCCTTTTTAGGCGGGAAGAAAATAAAAGGCAATATAAAAAATACATAAATGAGGTTTAAAAATGGTAAATAAGACAGATGACAATTTAACGGTCGAAGAGCTTTATAAAGAGCAGCTCGACATATGTAAATATACATTTTTTTTAAATTTAGTTTTTGTTGTTTTAGTATTGCTTTTTAAATTTGATAGGAGTATAATCCTAGGAATAATGGCGGGATGTATAACTGCGATAGCCTTTCATTTATGGCTGTTTCAGGACCTTAAAACCGCTATAAAGCTGGATAAGGAGCAGGCAGTAAACTACGCCAACATTCACTCTTTAATAAGGAAATTGCTTCTTATTATAGTAATAGTTTTTCTTGTTGCTAACAAATGGATTAAAGTAAATGCGGTAGGGCTTATTATAGGTCTTTTATCACTTAGAGTGGTACTGTATTTATATAATCTTAGAACTGTAAAAAACAAGTAATTTAAAAACGGAGAAGAAAAAAATGGGTATAACTATAAGCACAGTTAATGAAGTTTTTAGAATCGGAAATATTCCCATATCCAATACCATAATCTGGACTGTTTTTGTTCTTGCTCTAACCTTTGCTATTTTAATGTTTTTAAAAAAGGATTTAGAGATAAGACCGACTACAAAAAGGCAGGTTATTGCGGAAACTCTAGTGACTTCTACGAGAGATTTTGTGAGCGGTACCATGGGTAAGAAAAATGTTGGTTTTGCACCATATTTCTTTTCGCTTGCGGCATTCTTATTGATATCCAATCTAAGCGGGTTCGTCTTTTTAAATATAGTAAGACCTCCTACTGCGGATGCGGCAACGACACTTACTCTGGGTTTCCTTACATTTATATTGACTCAGTTTTTTGCAATTAAATCCAAAGGTATAAAGAAGTATATAAAGTCGTTCTTTGAACCGATATTTATCCTTCTTCCTATAAATATTATAGGAGAAATCGCAAATCCTGTTTCACTTGGATTTCGTTTGTTCGGTAATATAACCGGGGGTATGATAATCTTGACATTGGCTTATTCGATCTTTTTAGGTTCGGCTACTGCTGCGATGTTTACATTCTTTACGACTTTGATACTTTGTATATATATAAAATTTGGTAAACCAAATAAATTTACGCAGAATAAATTTGTAAAAACCATTGCGATTTTATTACTGATACCATCGTTCTTCTTAGCATTCTGTCATGGATACTTTGACTTATTTGCGGGGATTTTACAGACATTCATATTCTGTATGCTATCAATGGTATTCATATCATCCGCAATGGATGAATAATCAGTCTTTACCCGACTTTCAGCCGGATAAAAATAAATAAAAAAACAAAACACACACTTTATTCAAGGAGGAAATAATAATGAATATTTCAGGAAGTGATTTAATTTTAGCATTCTCAGCACTAGGTGCAGGTCTTGCGATGATAGGTGCATTAGGTACCGGTGTAGGACAAGGTAATGCTACAGGTAAGGCTTGTGAATCAGTAGCCAGACAACCTGAAGCTGAAGGAACAATTTTAAGAACATTACTTGTTGGTTGTGCGGTTGCAGAAACATCAGCTATTTACTGTTTGGTTATCGCTTTAATCTTATTATTTGTTAAACCTTTTAGCTAAGATACAGTAATGAACAATAATATTAAGGTGGTGATTTTATGTTAGCCGGATCATTGATAAACTTTTCAACGGAAATGCTTTACCAAATGTTAATTCAGGGCGCTATCTTTTTACTATTCTTTATATTGGTTAAAAAATTCTTTTATGAAAAAGTCATTGAAATCGTCGATAAAAGACAGGAAATGATTACAGAGGAATTTGACAAGGCTGAAGGTGAAAAAGCTAAAGCTGATTCTCTTAGAGAAGAGTATGAAGAAAAAGTTAAGAGTATAAATGAAGAGGCTTTAACTATTACTAATAATGCTACTAAGGAAGCTAAAGAAATAAAAGAAAATATTATTTTGGAAGCTAACGAAGAAGCAAGAAGGATAAAAGCTAAGTCTAAGAAAGATATCGAAAATGCAAAAGAGACTGCAATGAAAGAAATGAAAGACAGCATTATCGATATATCTTTCGATATAACAAGCAAGGTCTTGGATACTAAACTTGATAAAAATGCAGACGAAGCTTTAGTCAAAAAAGCTATTGAAAGTTTGGATGAGGTAAGCTATGAGTAGTGCTTCTTACAGGTATGCATATTCTTTGTCAGAATTATGCACAGAAGAAAACACGATGGAATGTGTATATAAAGAGTTCACGGATTTTTACGAACTACTTAATAAAAGTGAAGAGTTATATACACTGTTATCTGACGAGACTTTCAAAAAAGAAGATAAAAAAAGAGTAATAGATAATGTCTTTGATAAAGACGATAATATAATGCTAAAGAACTTCCTGTTCTTGTTGGTTGATAAAAACAGGATAGACGAGATCAAGCTTATATATTTGGATTTTAAAAATTTATACTTAGAACATAGCGGCATATTAAACGTTGAAGTTAAGAGTGCCAATGAATTGAGTGAAGAACTGCTTGACAGTTTAAAAAATAAACTTTCGGATAAATTTAATAAGAAGATTATATTGTCTAGAAGCGTCGATAAAAATATTATAGGCGGGATAATACTATATATAAACGGAAAAATGATAGATTTATCCGTAAAGAATGAACTGGACATAATTAAAAGACAGTTGAAAGAAACAAAGATAGTTTAAAGAAGGGAAATAAAAATGAATTTAAAACCCGAAGAAATCAGTAGAATAATTAAAGAGCAGATTAAAAACTATGATAAAAAAATAGAAACTACATCTGTGGGAACTATTTTAAGCGTTGGTGACGGTATTGCCAGGGTTCATGGTTTAGACGGTGCAATGATGGGTGAGCTTATTTTGTTCCCGGGTGATGTTTATGGAATGGTTTTGAACTTGGAAGAAGATAACGTAGGTTGTGTTCTTTTGGGTGATGATACTGATATAGTTGAAGGCGATACTGTAAAATGTACAGGTAAGATAATGAGTGTTCCCGTTGGTGACGGAGTAATCGGAAGAGTAGTAAATGCTCTCGGTGAACCTATAGACGGAAAAGGAAGTATCGTAGCCGAAGAATACAGGAAAGCCGATGTAAAAGCAAGCGGTGTTATAGACAGAAAAAGCGTTACGGTTCCATTACAAACCGGATATAAGGCTATTGACTCTCTTATTCCTATTGGAAGAGGTCAAAGAGAGCTTATCATTGGAGACAGACAAACAGGTAAAACAGCTTTAGCGGTTGATACTATTTTAAATCAAAAAGGCGAAGATGTACTTTGCGTATATGTTGCAATAGGGCAAAAAGCAAGTACCGTTGCTCAGATAGTAGGTACTTTGGAAGAATACGGAGCCATGGATTATACTACGGTAGTATGTGCTACTGCGAGTGAAATGGCACCTCTTCAATATCTTGCACCTTATTCGGGATGTGCTATAGCAGAGTATTTTATGGATAAAGGAAAAGATGTACTTATAGTTTATGATGATTTAAGTAAACATGCGGTGGCTTACCGTTCAATGACTTTACTTCTTCGTAGACCACCGGGAAGAGAAGCTTATCCGGGAGATGTATTCTATTTGCATTCAAGACTTCTTGAAAGAGCTGCAAGGCTTGAAAAAGGCGGTTCTATAACCGCACTTCCTATAATCGAAACACAAGCGGGAGATATCTCCGCATATATCCCAACCAATGTAATTTCCATTACAGACGGACAGATATTCCTTGAAACGGAACTTTTCAATGCAGGTGTTCGTCCTGCCGTTAACCCTGGTATTTCGGTGTCAAGAGTCGGCGGTTCCGCTCAGATAAGTACCATGAAAAAAGTAGGCGGGCCTCTCAGAATAGAATATGCACAGTACAGAGAACTTGCATCCTTTGCACAGTTCGGTTCTGACTTGGATAAATCCACAAAAGCGAGCCTTGAAAAAGGTAAGAGAATCGTGGAAATGTTAAAACAAGAGCAGTATTCTCCTATGAAAGTAGAAGAACAGGTTCTTGTAATATATGCGGTTACAAACAACTTCCTAAAAGAAATCGAAGTTGATGAAATGAAAGAATTTGAAAAGGGACTTATTGAACATGCACATTCAAATTCACCTTCCACTCTTGATAAAATCAAGACTGCCAAGGGCTTTGATGACGAGCTAGTTGAAGAAATCTCTAAACTAATAAACGACTACAAAAGTATATTTTTAAGTGGTCGAGAATAAGGAGCTAAGTTATGGCTGAAAATATGGCAGACATTAAAAGAAGAATGAAAAGTGTCTCGAGTACAAAGCAGATAACTAAAGCTATGGAACTGGTAGCGAGCTCTAAACTCAGAAAAGCAAAAGAAAGAGCGATTTGCAGAAGTCACTATACCGATGCGACTTATCAGCTGATGCTAAGAGTCGCAAAATATACTTCATATATAAATAACATTTACTTTAAAGACAGAGAAAATGCAAATAAGACAATATATGTAGTTTTAAGCGGTGACAAGGGACTTGCCGGCGGATTCAATACCAATGTTATAAAACAGGCGGTAAGCGAAATCGGAGATGAAAAAGAGAATGCCGTAATTTTTGCACTGGGTGCAAAAGGTGCGGATTACTTTAAGAAAAATGATTATGACGTAGTCGGAGAATACATCGGTATAAGCGATGAACCTAATTACGGAGTTGCCAAGAAAATCATCGGTACTGTTATAAATTTATATACCAGTGACGAAGATATAAGGAAAGTAAAAATCATTTATTCCAAATTCAACTCCGTAGTATCTCAGGGAATACTTAGTGCAACTGTCCTTCCTATTTCGAGAAAAGCAGATAACAGTGACGGGACTCCCGTTACGAGTGAACTTGTTATAGAACCGGGCGGGGAAGAGCTCCTTGAAGAATTGGTACCGCAGTATATAACAAGTCTTCTTTACGGAGCTATGATAGAAAACCATGCAGGTGAAGAAGCTTCGAGAAGGATGGCTATGAGTGCGGCTACGGACAATGCAAACGAGCTTTTGGAAGAACTTGAAATAAGATATAATTCTGCCAGACAATCAAGCATCACAAACGAACTTATCGAGATAGTATCGGGTGCGGAAGCTTTAAAATAGGAGGAGATATGATATGAATGATCAAAATTTACATTTAGAAATAGCGACTCCGACAAGGACTTTCTATAACGATGAAGTAGAAAAGTTTACTTTTAAAGCGACGAGCGGAGAGATGACGATACTGAAAAATCACGTTCCGATTATGACGCTTGCCGACCTCGGAATAATGCATATAACGGATTTAAAGGGCAATAAAAGAGAAGCTACTTTATTCGGAGGAAGCGTCCTTGTCGAAAACAATAAGATATTGGTCGTTACCGATGATGCATTATGGCCGGAAGAAATCGATATAAGAAGAGCGGAAGAAGCTAAGAGAAGAGCAGAAGAAAAACTTCACGCTACCAAATATAACAGGCGAGAATTCGTTCAAGCCGAACATAAGTTGAGAAAAGCTTTAGTAAGAATAGATTTAGCAAATACGTATGAAGGTATTTCTAGACATAAGAAATATTAGTCAGAACAAATAAAGGAGACAAAATCCTATGGAAAATAGAAAAGGAAAAATTGTCCAGGTCGTAGGTCCTGTCGTAGATGTTAAATTTACTGAAAATGATTTACCTAAACTGAATGAAGCTATTAAAATAGATAATCATGGAGAAGAGTTGATCATTGAAGTAAGTGAACATATCGGGGACAATACGGTCAGATGTATTGCGATGGATACGACCGACGGACTTGTAAGAGGGATGGAAGCTGTTTCTACGGGAAGTCCGATAATGGTTCCCGTAGGGGATAAAACACTTGGCAGGATGGTCAATGTTTTAGGTCAGCCTATAGATGGCAAAGAAATGGACTTAAGCGATGTCAAACTTTCTCCGATACACAGAGAAGCCCCATCTTTCGAAGAAATGCAGACTGTACCTGAAATATTTGAAACAGGTATAAAAGTCGTAGACCTAATTTGTCCTTACACCAAAGGCGGTAAGATTGGTCTGTTCGGCGGTGCCGGAGTAGGTAAAACTGTTTTGATACAGGAACTTATAAGTAATATCGCTACCGAACACGGCGGACTATCTGTTTTTGCCGGCGTCGGAGAAAGAACAAGAGAAGGTAACGATTTATACTATGAAATGAAAGAGTCTGGAGTTTTGGATAAGACTTCATTATGCTTCGGTCAGATGAATGAACCGCCGGGAGCGAGAATGAGAGTTGCTCTTACGGGACTTACAATGGCAGAGCATTTCAGGGATGAAGAAAATCAGGACGTACTTTTATTTATAGATAACATATTCAGATTTACACAAGCCGGCAGTGAAGTTTCAGCGCTTCTCGGAAGAATGCCGTCTGCGGTAGGTTATCAGCCTACTCTTGCGACCGAAATGGGTGCGCTTCAGGAAAGGATCACTTCCACAAAGAGCGGTTCTATCACGTCTGTTCAAGCGGTTTATGTGCCTGCCGATGACTTGACCGACCCTGCTCCCGCAACTACTTTTGCTCATTTGGATGCTACTACCGTACTTGACAGGGCAATAAGTGAAAAAGGTATTTATCCTGCCGTAGACCCTCTCGGTTCTACCAGTAGAATATTAGACCCTAAAGTCGTAGGGGAAGAACATTACCAAATTGCCAGGGGAGTTCAGGAAATATTACAAAGATATAAAGAACTTCAGGATATTATCGCAATCTTAGGTATGGAAGAATTGAGTGAAGAAGATAAACTTATCGTTGGAAGAGCGAGAAGGATAGAAAGATTTTTATCTCAGCCATTCCACGTTGCGGAACAGTTTACGGGACTAAAGGGTGCTTATGTTCCGATTTCCGAAACGCTAAGAGGCTTTAAGGAAATACTTCAAGGTAAACATGATGATTTACCTGAAGCGGCATTCCTACTTGTAGGTACAATAGATGACGCTGTAGAAAAAGCAAAACAGTTACAATCAGAAGAAGAAGAGTAATATAAAAATACATTTATGAATTTTCATAAATGTATTTTTTTGTTGTTAATATATTTTAAATATCAAGTTATTTATTGACTTTTATACTTTGTTTTATTATAATAGTAAAGCATAAGAAATGGTCCGTTAGCTCAGCTGGTAGAGCACCTGACTCTTAATCAGGGTGTCCAGGGTTCGATCCCCTGACGGATCACCATGTATGAAATTATACGTCTTTCATTTGAAAGACGTTTTTTTATGTTGTAGACATAAAAATGAACGAAGAGAATAATTTTATATGAGAAAAAAATCCAAAGGATTATTTTTCGAATTGTCAGTAAGAGACTGGTAAAAAATTAAATATTAAAGTTTAACAAAATTAAGCGAAGCTTAAGAATTCATATGAGTGAAAAAAACGAAGTTATTTCCTCTAATGGTCGGTGTATATTAAGAGAATATTAGCATAAAAAATGAATGTATTTATTTTTGAGAATAGTCAAAGTTAAAATAGTTTATCTATATTTTCAGCATTAAGTAAAATATCGTTATTTACATTGTGATTTTTATTTACTGCCTTTTTTTAAAATTATTTGCTTTAGTATATTTTTAATTTTTTTATAAACTTTATTATTAAAATAGAATTTAATTACCTAATTTACGTTTTTATCACTAAACTTTATATTTAATATTTAGAATAATTAAATTTGAAAAATAATTATGTATTAAAAACAAATCAAAATGTTGACATAGTAATGCTACAATGATATGATTGTATTGTAAATGTATTATTATTATATTATGTATGACATATTAAATAATAGATAAGGAGCGATTATGAAATTTGTAGATTCACTTCCTCTTTATTATCAAATGGCTAAAGATATCAAAGGTCAGATAAAAAAGGGAAGTTTAAAAGAAAACGATAAGCTGAATACAGAAAAATATTATCAGGATTATTATGGCATAAGTAGAGTAACAGTTAGAAAAGCACTATCGCTCTTATCAGAAGAGGGATATATAACACATATACAAAATAAAGGATACTTTGTTAAAGGCGGTTTCGGCAGCAGCGAAGAAAGTAAAGTCGTGAGTACTCATCAGCAGATAACAAAGTCGGGTAAAAAATCCACTTCCGATATCATAAGAATGGAGTATATAAAGGCAGATAAAGACTTAGCAAAAAATCTTCTTTGCAATGTCAATGATGATATCATGTGTATAAGAAGACTTAGGAAGAGTGACGATAAGCCCTATGCTCTTCAAATAATGTGGCTTCAATCCAAGATGTTCAAAGATTTTAATCCATGGCTGCTCAGAGAAAACTCTTTCCGCAGTATCATGGAGGATCAATATGGATATAACGTATCCTATAATTATCAGAATATAGAGGCAAAAATGCCAAATGATGAAGTTTCCGATTTACTGTGTATAAATAAAGAGGAACCGATACTATTTATTACAGCTCAGTTATTTTCCACCGACGACAGGGTTTTGGAATATTCTCAAACTTACTTTTTAACAAGTGAATACAGTTATATAATTACTACCGGACAGAAGAAATAAGCTTTTATGCTTATTTTTTTTGGCAAAAAAAGGCAAATATAATACAAAATAAATATAAAAATAATATAATGTATTAAAAATGTATTGACAAATGTATTAATCATGTTATAATCAAATTATATTAAAAATGTATTAATACAATATCAATATTTGAGGAGGATAGTTATGAGATATAAAAAATTAGGGAATACGGGAATCGATGTTTCTCAGGTTTCTCTCGGTACTTGGGCAATAGGGGGTAAAAACTGGGGAAGTGTCGATGATAATTTATCCATTAAAGCAATTCATCAGATGATAGATAACGGAGTAAATTTCATCGACTGTGCACCGACTTACGGTATGGGACATGCGGAAGAAGTTCTCGGGAAAGCTTTGAAAGGAAAAAGAGATAAAGTTACTCTTCTTACAAAATGCGGTATCAGATGGCCGGACGAAAAGAATAAGGACTTTAGTGCGGGAGCAATAAGAGACAGCAGTAAAAAGAGTATTTTAAAACAAGTCGATGATTCTTTGAAAAGATTAGACACGGATTATATAGACGTATATTTGATTCATTGGCCTGATATAAATACACCTCTTGAAGAAACCGTAGACGCTTTTGATGAGCTTAAAAAAGCGGGAAAGATAAAATTTACCGGGGTATCTAATTTCGAAGAGCCGATGCTTAGTGAACTGTATGATTTAAAAGCTCTTGATGTTTTGCAGTTTCCGTACTCTATGGTAAACAGAACTATGGAAGATTTACTGAAAAAGTATCATGACAAAGATGTAGGTACAATGAGTTACGGTTCTCTGGGTGCCGGAATTCTTACCGGAGCGATAAGGGAAATACCAAATTTTGCTCCCGATGATGCAAGGCTCGGATTTTATGATTTCTTTGAAGAACCTAAATTTTCCAAAGTAATGGAACTTTTAAGGACCATGGATTTAATAGCGGGTGAGAGAAATGTACCGGTGGCGCAAGTTGCGGTAAATTGGAATACTCAAAATGAATTTATAACTACTTCCATTATGGGCGTTAGAGATCCTAAAGAAGCCAATGAAAACTGCGAAGCATTTTCTTGGTCACTTACAAAAGAAGAAATGTCTATGTTAAATGAAGCTATAGAAAAGACTGTCGGGAAGTAGGAAAATCCTATGAGCAGTGTTGAGACGGTTTTAGGAAAAATAGATACAAAGGATTTCGGCGTTACTTTAATTCATGAACATATAGTTGCAAGTGATTGGAACCAGAAAATATGTTTACAAGGTTTTGTTGATTATGATAAAGTAAGCGATGAAGTAGCACAAAATCTTATAGAGATGAAAGAGAAGTATAATATAACCACATACGGAGATTTGACTCCATGGTCTTTAGGAAGAGATGTAAGACTTCTTGAGAAAATAGCTCAAAAAGCAGGAGTGAATATACTTTGCGTTACGGGCGTTTATGCCGACGACCAGCCGTACTTCAGGGGAGTGAGCGAAGATACGCTTGTAAAACTTTTTTTAAAGGATGTATATGAGGGAATGGAAGGAAGTAAAATAAAGCCTTCAGCAGTAAAATGTGCCACTGATGAAAAAGGAGTAACAAATCAAAACAAAACACTTTTAAACGCATGTGCAAGAGTAGCAAAAGAAAGCGGACTTCCGATTTTTACTCATACTTTTCCTCATAACGGATGCGGTCTTATTCAGCAGAATATTTTTGAAAGGCATGGTGTTGATTTACATAAAGTTGTTATAGGGCACTGCGGAGACAGTAACGATATCGACTATATAGAAAAGATACTTAAAAGAGGAAGTTATGTCGGACTTGATAGATTTGGACAGGATAAGCATAATTCTTTTGAAAACAGGATGAAGACCTTGATGACCTTGCTCGACAGAGGATGGATGGATCAGATAATACTTTCTCATGACCATCTTGTTTACTGTACTAACGATGTGTATGAAGTAAAGAAAAGTTCTCACAAAAGAAATCCCGGGTCCGATCTGTCTTATATTCATAAAAATGTACTTCCGGTGCTTAGAAAAAAGGGGTTTGGTAAAGATGATATAGATACGATGCTGATTAAAAATCCCGCCAGGATATTTGAATAAATAAAAAAAAGAAAGGAACGGATATGTCAGAAAATAGACCGGAAATTTTAATATTGTCCCACGGAACTTTATGTGAGGGACTTAAGGACAGTGCAGTGATGCTTGCGGGCGGCGGAAATCATATAAAAGTGCTGCCTTTGCTTGAAGGGCAGGACCCTGACGAATATTATGTAAGAGCACTTAAACTATACAATTCAATGCCCTACGGTTCTATCATATTGGTGGATATACTTGGAGGGACTCCTTCAAATACCGTAATAAAAATGATGAGAGAGTGTGAAGTATTTGCTCTTTGCGGAGTAAATCTGGCAACGGTTGTATGTGCTTTATTTGAAAGAGACAATAAAGCAGGAGCAGAGCTATTAAATTCCGTTATGGAAGATTCAGATGATAGTATAGTCAATCTATATGAAAAATTTAAAGGTTTAAAATAAGGAGTTACATTATGGGAAAATTAGCACTTACCAGAATAGATGCAAGGCTCATTCACGGACAGATTGCATCGAAATGGTCGAAAGTACTTAATATCAGTAAAATCGTTATTGTCGATGATGAGACGGCACATGATGATTTTATGAAACAATTTTTTGAAATGGCGGGCGTTCCCGGAGTCAAGACACTGATTTACGGAGTGGAAGAAGGCGCAAAAAGGTGGGTTGAAGATAGTTTCGGAGACGGAAATATAATAGCTATTTTTAAAGATGTAGACAGTGCTCAAAGAGCATATAATGCAGGGTTTGATTATCCTTCCCTTGATATCGGTCAAGTCCCGGGAGGTACACTTGACAGGATGAATATAATAGGTTCCGTCAATTTAAACAGTGAAGAGATAAAAAAACTCAGAGAGCTTAAAATTAGCGGAGTAGATGTATATTTTCAGTCTCTTCCCGAGCCTGAAGATAAACCGCATGAATTGGATATGGTTTTAAATAAACTAAAATTATAAAGGGGATAAAAAATGGAAAAATTAATTATTGCTATTATTATAGCACTTTTATATTGGTGGAGCTGTTCTGAAATAAGTATACTAACAATGCCTTTTCAGTCGCCGATAATAATTGGTGCGATAGCAGGTTTATTATACGGCAATTTTACGCAGGGAATAATAATAGGTGCAGGGCTTCAGGCTATGTATATGGGAGTATTCACAGCAGGGAATGTCCTTCCTAATGATAAAGCACTTGCTGCATGTGTTGCGATACCTATTGCACTTACGGCAAACCTTGATGCGACAGCGGCTATAGCTGTAGCTGTGCCTTTCGGTGTTTTAGGTGCCTTTGTTGATACTTTAAGAAAAACGATAAACAGTTATTTTGTAAAAAAGGGCGATGAATATGCAAATGAAGGAAATATCAAAGGTATACGTTTTGCCGCGGTAACAGGTCCGATTTTAACTCAATTTGTAGTAAGGTTTTTCCCTGTTCTTATAATTGCATATTTTGGTGTATCTTTTGCCCAGCCATTGATTGCAATGATACCGGAGTGGATGATGAACGGTCTTACCGTAGCAGGCGGTATACTTCCCTCAATAGGATTTGCAACATGCATCTTGATGATAGGAAAGAAGAACTTGTTACCTTACTTTTTGATCGGATTTTTCTTGGTACAAATTTCTTCCATGCCTATGATTACAACAGCGATTTTTGCACTGGCTGCAGCGGCTTTACATATTCAGTTTTCCAATGATGCCGGTTTAAACGGGGGTGAAACGAATGTTTAATAAGAATAAAAAAGAAAAGATAGATAATAAAAAATCTTTATTGAGTAAAAAGGAACATTTTCGTATTTGGATTAAGTTCCAGCTATTTATAAACACGGGTTCGAGTTTTGACCGCCTTTACGGAATGGGGTTTTGTTACACGCTAGCAAATTTTTTAAGTAAGATATATACAAAAAAAGAAGATTTGATAAATGCTTTGAAAAGACATTCCACTACGTTTATTACCGAACCGACATACGGCGCCGCGATACTTGGAGCGACAGTAGCGATGGAAGAAGCTAAAGCCGAAGGGGAAGATGTACCCGATGAACTTATTACAAACTTTAAAACCGGTTTAATGGGACCTGTTGCGGGCTTTGGAGACAGTTTGAACTGGGCGACTATAATGCCTCTCGCAAAAGCTATATTCCTTCCTTTTGCATATGCAGGATCTTTGGCAGGTGCTCTAGGAGAAGTATTGGTGTTTTGGTTATATGTTCCTTTAATGGGTTACAGTATGTATAAGCTTGGATATAAAGAGGGAAGACAATCCATTTTTACTATACTTAAAAAAGGTATAATTCAAAAGATCTTAGTCGGAGCCAGTGTGATGGGGATGTTTATGATGGGGGTAATGGCGTCTAAGTATGTAATATTATCAACTCCGCTCACATTTACCAGCAATAAAGTAACCGTTGAACTTCAAAGCATACTTAACGGGATACTTCCCGGATTACTTCCATTCCTTGCAATGGCGGGCACATATTTATTCTTATCTAAAAAAGGTAAGTACACACATTTACTGTTAGCAATCATAGTAATTTCTCTCATTTTATCTTTCTTTGGAATTTTATAAGATAAATATTAAGACAAAAATAAATTAAGACGGAGGTATGAAATGTCATTAATATCATTAAAAGAAGCATTGATTCCCGCAATGGAACAAGGATACGGAGTAGGAGCATTTGACACTGCTGATTTTACTTTTACGGAAGGTATCATAAAAGCAGCGGAGGAAACAGGTAAGCCGATTATACTTATGATCCCCAGTTATTTTTTTGACAGAGAGGGGCTTGAATCGTATTTTCAATTCAATATCGACAGGATAAGAAAATCCGATGCAAAAATAGTCTATCATCTCGACCATGGAGATAGTTTTGAAACTGTGATGAAAGCAATTCACTGGGGATGTAATTCGGTAATGTTTGACGGTTCAAAATTACCATTCGAGGAAAACATCAAAAAAACAAAAGAGGTCGTAAGAGCCGCTCATGCCGCCGGGGTCGAGGTTGAGGCAGAGATAGGTCATGTTGCTGCACCGGAGGGAAGTATAGAAGGAAGCACTGCAAAAGAAGAATTTTTTACAAAGCCGGAAGATGCAAAAAAGTTTGTGGATGAAACAGGCGTTGACGCTTTAGCAGTTGCTGTCGGGACCGTCCACGGTGTATACAAAGGTGAGCCTAAACTCGATTACGAAAGATTAAAAGCGATAAAAGAGATAGTGGAAGTACCTCTTGTAATGCATGGAGGAAGCGGACTTCCCGAAAAAGATTTTAAAAATGCAATCAACCTCGGAATAACTAAAATAAATTTCTTTACGGAAATGATGATGGAAGCCGTAAGCAATGTTTATGAAATGTTAAAAGAAAAAGACGGAAGAGCAAGATATCTTGATTTAAATATTTGTGTAGAAGATACCGTTAAAAAGTGCGTTAAGGAACAAATGGATATTTTTGAAACAAAGGTCATAAAGTAGGAAGGGGATAGATAATGGATAAAATTAAAATAGTATATTTAACTGATACATCTATCCCTACAGAAAGAGTAATGGAAGATGATGTTCAGGAAATATTAAAAAAATTAGAACCTTATAATGTGGATATTACATATGTCAGAGACCAAAAAGGATGGAGCAGAGAACAATTTGTGGAATATGCTTCCGAAATGGAGCAAAAAGGGGCGGATAAAATGGAGCAGTGCGAAGAGCTTTTAAATAAAGCCGAAGATGCAGATATAATCATCGCAAATTTCGCGCCTGTAGGTTCTAAAATAATAGAAGCGGCAAAGAAACTGAAACTTATATGTGTAACAAGAAGCGGAGCAGAAAATGTAGCTATCGATACTGCCGCGAAAAATGGAGTAAAAGTGGTGGTTGCTCCGGGAAGACTTGCAGATCCAGTAGCCGATTATACTGTTGGTTTGATGCTTGCAGAGTCCAGAAACATAGCAAGAGATTCAATGAATGCAAAGGGTGAATGGGATAGCTCCAGACCACTTAATTTCCGGTATGTTAAAAGTCTTAGGAACAAGACTGTGGGAATAGTCGGCTTTGGACTTATTGGAAGAAATGTCGCAAAGAGAGTGCAGGCATTTGGCTGTAATGTCATCGCATATGATCCGTTTTTAAATGAAGACATTATGAAAGAAAATAATGCTAAAAAAGTTTCTATGGAAGAATTAATGTCTAATGCAGATTATGTATGTGTTCATGCAAGACTTACCAAAGAAACCGAGGGACTTGTAAGTAAAGAATTGATTAAAATGATGAAGCCTTCCTCCTTCTTTATAAATACGGCAAGGGCGGGGCTTGTAGATGAAGACGCACTCATTGAGGCTTTAAAAAATAAAAGCATTGCAGGTGCGGGGCTTGATGTATTTAAAACCGAACCTTTGCCAAAAGATCATCCTTTGATGAATTTGGATAATGTAACATTGACTCCTCACAGAGCAGGAGGGACGAGTGATTTGGCTGCTTTGTCGATAGATATAGTAGTCAAAGACATAGAAAGATTTTTAAATGGTGAAGAGCTTGTTAATAAAAGAAATTAGTCTTAAAATAAGCCAATAAAACTACTTAATATAAAATCCTTAAAATTAAAATTTAAGCTAAGCTGTTTGATTGTTGAACAGCTTAGCCATTATATTGTAGTTTTAGGTATATATCTCATCCGTTATTATTTTAGAATATTCTTCAATCTTTCCTTTTTCCACCGCATATTCAAATATACTGTATCTGTTTCGCACCTTATATGCACCCAGCATGCTTTGAAGGAATAAGTCTTTATCCACTTCTATTTCACTCGGAAGTGTTGGTGCGCCTACGGTTTTTAATAAATTTATTACATCTTCTTTATAGTATTTATATTTAAATACTTCTTTTGGTATTTCTTCTTTCATAAGTTCAAAAAGCTCCAATACTATAGGAGTGGCTATCCCGACTTTTATTCCATGAAGATATGGATATTTGTTTCTTTTTATAAAGTCCATTTCCCAGTAATGTGATATCATATGCTCCGCACCGGAAGCCGGTCTTGATACTCCGACCAGCCCCATTGCCACACCTGTGAACGTAAGAGCTTCAAGAAGATATTGAACGGATTTTTCATTTCTGTCCATTAGTTTGTCCGCGCTGTCTATTACTCTTTGTATCGCTCTCTCAGTGAGTGTAACGCAGGTTTCGCAAATATATTCTCCAGTTAAGATATTTGACAGTTTCCAATCCATCAAAGCCGTTATTTTTCCGACTATATCTCCAAATCCCGCTCGTATCAGTTCATCCGGTGCATTCTTCATTATATTCACATCTTCTATTATTGCGTAAGGAAGTGTTGCATCAAATGAAATTTTAAAACCGTCACATATTAGGGGCGAACCGTCGGAGGCATAACCGTCCATTGAGGGCGCTGTGCATATTATGATGTAGGGTATATTTGTTTTTATGGATAAATATTTGCCGAGGTCGTTAATAGTCCCGCTTCCTACGGCAATTATAAGTCCGGTATCATTTTCAAGTTCCATGAAAAGGCGTCCGAGGACTTTTTCGTTTGGTATAAGTATTTCTTTGCTGTTTGGTATCACAAAGTTTTTAAATGTGTGATTATTATCTTTTAATATCCGAGAGGTCTTTTCTCCCGCGGCTTTATAGGTATTTTCGTCGCTGAACATAAATATTTTTTTATCTTTGAAAGGGGATAATACTCTTCTGAGTTCATCAAGTGCATTATTTTTAATACATATCTCCTTAATGGGGAGTTTATGTTTTCTCCCGCATTCACATTCAAAGTTCAAATTTGACATCTCGTTGATATTCATTTCTAATATACTTTTCATATTTCCTCCAAAGTTTAATTATTATAAACTACCATTTCGTATTCGGTTTTGTATGCTTCGGATTTGACTTCGACGTATTCTATGAGTTCATTTTCTTTTGTAAAAGTGGTAGATTTAAGTACACATATAGGTGTTTTTTCTTCTATCTTCAAGTATAGTGCTTCGTATTTATCGCTTGGTTTTATAAATACTTTTTGACAGGCTTTGTATGGTATTATTCCCTTGCTTGAAAGTATGTCATATAGAGACTTCTGTGTAAAATCTTCATGCAATAAATACTCTGTATACTTTATTGGTATATATGACGTAGACAGAGAAAACAGACTTCCGTCTATATATCTGAGTCTTTTTAAAATAAATATCTCATCGGATATATTTATATTTAATTTTTTCGCTATTTTTTCATCTGCTTTTTCTATATTTTGTGAGAGGATTTTATTTGTTACTTTCTTACCCTGCATTTTGGCATCATTGAAAAACCCGACTATAGAAGTAAGCTGATGGTCGGTATAAGGACTGTTTCCGAGGTAAAAGGCACCCTTTCTTTCTTTTCTGATAATAAGTCCCTCTTCCTCCAAAAGGTTCAAAGCAGATATGATCGTTGGTCTGCTGACGTCGTATTTTATACAAAGTTCTCTCTCTCCCGGAAGGTTGCTGTAATAAGGAAGATCTTTAAAGTCTTTTTTGATTTTTTCTTTTATCAATTTATATAGAGGTTTATTTTTGATTTTATTCATATATGACTCCTTATATCCACTGGATATATTATTTAATACTATAATATGCATTATTTGATAGATTGTCAATAGTATTTAATAAAATATATTTCCAGTGGGTATAAAATATTCATTAGATTAGAAAAATTATGAACTTAAATGATATTATTTATAAACAGACTACATGAATTTTTATAATTTAGAAGTAAAAATATTTTGTATTGAAAGAGTATCCGAGTTATACTATAATTAAATAAAAGATAATACCTTAGCAGTACTACTACGAACCTCAAGCTCACATTTTTTAATAGTTTTTAAATCCTTTTAAATAGCGGGATTCAGTAAAGTAATTTAAAATATTATATTTTATCAAGTGTCTGTAATAGGCTATTTGAAGGGATTTGTAGAGTCGCATCCCATACAGGGGTGCGTGGATTGAAACAGTATAATTATTTTGAAGAAACGGACAAGCACGGTCGCATCCCATACAGGGGTGCGTGGATTAAAGGGTAAAACTGTTCTTTTTTAAAGATAAAAAAGAACGAAAAAATCTCCGCTCAAGCTGCGGAGGCTAAAGCAGTTGCTAAAAGAGATGCAAAAGCTACGTTTGAATATCATTGCGGAGGCATTTTATTAAGTCGTTATATAGTTGCATATTTAATTGATATTGTTTGTATTTTTTTATAAAGCATTTTAATAAAGTTAATCTAAAGTTCGCTAATTTACTTTTATATATGATTTTATCTGTAAGGCTAATAATTACATATATTATCAAAATGAAACATTTCAAATAATGATTATGTATAATAAAAAAGGAGACTTATTTTAAGTCTCCTTCCACTTTTTCAAATAAATATTTATATTTTTCACTTAAATAGCTTTCCAAAAATTTGTTTTCAAATTCATTTACGTCTCTGCATTGTTCGCCGAGCTTATAAATCCTTTCAAATAGATTTGCAGCAATCTTCATAAGTTTGTAATTATTGCAGTTTTTAAATATGATATTTTTCCTTACATCTATCGTTGCTTTAATATATGTATCCATAATATCACTACTCCTTGGTAATTTTTGTATTATCATAATAACACTTGATACTGTAAAAAAATTGTAGTATATCTGATAATTAATAATTTTTACTGTGATGTATTTTTCAGATTTGAAAAATAAATGTAGTTATTACGATAAATTTTGATATAATACTTTTATAAAGTATTAAAGGAGCGAAAAATGCATAATTTTGTTGATTACTTTGAAGAAGATGAAGTATGTGATTTAACGTCGGTTAGTTTTGTCAGTCCCGAGTTTCGGGGGAATTTGGATTTTGGTGTTGCCGATGAAATAGAGATACTGGAAGCAAACAATAAGGAGCTTATCATAGATTTTACGAGAACGCTTGTATATGAAAATGACGATGATGTAGAACCGTTCTTGCAGGTGAGTGCAACGGCTAATTTCAGCGTTAAAGAGGATTTTAACGATACGATAGTTCTTATGTCAAAGACCAGTGATTTGGAAAATAAGATACTCGAAAATGAAGAGTTTTTTCTAAGTTCTACCATATCGGGGGTGTCTTTATTGATATCCCAAGTGCTGTCTTCATTCGGAAGGGTCCCGGTTATAACACCTCCTGTTTTTATGAGCGAAGAAGATGAGGAATAGAATTTCAGTTTTGATTGATTTTTCGAAATTTACAGAAAACTCTTGACATCAAAATAAAAAAAGTGTATTATTCTATACAACATTAATATAGAAAACCGTAGAGAAAGAGTAGTAGGCAAGATCAGAATGATTTAAAGAGAGCTATAGGCGGTGTGATTATAGCATGATTTCCTTGTTGAATGGACTTTTGAGGGTGACTTTGAACTGTAGTAGGGGTCATCGGGTTCCCGACCCGTTATCAGACCGGGCGCATATGATGGTATGTGTATGAGAGTGGACTTTTATGTCAATTTGAGTGGTACCGCGGATATTTTCGCCTCAAGCAAAGCATTTTGCTTGGGGCTTTTTCTATATTAAAAATAAAAAATTTTTAATAAAGTGAGGAAAAAAGAAATGAAAAGAACAAAAAAATTATTGATGGTCGGACTTAGTTTAGTATGTGCAGCAGGATTATTTGCAGGCTGCGGAAACAGTGACAGCGGCAGCGGCGGAGATAAAACATACGAACTCGGTATCTTGCAGTTTGCAAATCACGGTTCACTTGATAATTGCAGAGAAGGATTTTTACAAGGTTTAAAAGAAGAAGGTATCGAAGAAGGCAAAAATTTAAATGTTACATATAAGAATTCAGGTTCTGATGCAGCAACGGACAATCAGATCGCAACAAGCTTTGCTTCAAAAGATATGGATATGATTTGTGCAATAGCTACACCTAGTGCACAAAGTGCATATAATGCGTCTAAAGATAAAAATATCCCTGTAATTTACACGGCTGTAACATCTCCTAAACTTGCGGGTTTTGTTGACGATAATGATAAAAACGTGGGAGAAATCACGGGAACATCCGATTTGGTACTTGCAGATGACCAATTAAAATTGATTACTGATATGATGCCGAAAGTAAAAAATGTAGGTATCCTTTACAGTACAAGCGAAGTAAATTCAAAAGCCGGTATCGAAGCTTACGAAAAAGCAGCAAGCAAATATGGAGTAAAAATAGTAACTCAGGGAACAAGCAGTGCGGCTGATATCCCTATGGCTACAGACAGCTTACTGAAAAAAGTAGACTGCATCACAAACTTAACGGACAATACCGTAGTAAGCAATCTTCCTACGATTTTGGATAAAGCAAACAAAGCTAAAAAACCTGTTTTCGGTTCAGAAATAGAACAAGTTAAAATAGGATGTATCGGATGTGTAGGTATCGATTTTGTAAAGCTTGGAAATCAAACGGGTAAAATGGCGGCTAAAGTTTTAAAAGGTGAAGCTAAGGCGCAAGATATGCCTTTCGAAACATTTGACTCGGGAGAAATCGTTATAAATACTAAAGTTGCAAATGACCTTGGTATCGAAATCAGTAACGGTGTCAAAGAACAGGCAAGCCAGACTTTCGATAAAATAGAACAGTCAAAAGAAAATAAATAATATTGTTTACAGCCCTTTGGGGTTTAAATAAAGTATTCAAACGTCAAAAAAGTTGAGCTCCCAAAATCATAAATTTCGAAAAGAAATTTATCTAACCCTTATTAAATTTATTATAAAACTTATGGTATTCTCGTAAAACTTAGCGGAGCTTGACTTTTGACGTATGGATTAAATAATTAAGTAATTAAATATATAGTTAAATCAAAGTTTGACTATATACTTATTTATTTAAATAAGAAAAGGAGATAAAAAGTTGGATTTGATTATCGGCGTTTTTGAACAAGGCTTTATATACGCTATCATGGCAATAGGCGTATATATTACATATAAAATATTGGACTTCCCGGATTTGTCCGTTGACGGGACATTTCCTCTGGGAGCTGCGGTGACCGCAATGCTCATCATAGCTGGGGTAAACCCTTATTTGACACTCGTTGCGGCAACATTTTTGGGGGCTTTATCGGGAGTACTTACGGGTATCATACACGTTAAGTTCAAAGTCAGAGATTTACTTTCAGGTATCATCATGATGACCGCTTTATATACGATAAATCTTCGTATAGCGGGGGGAATTGCAAATGTACCCATATTCAATTATAAGACTATATTCGATAATGATTTTATAAATGGGATCTTTCCTTCATTCCTTGCACCTTATAAGACTATGATAGTGATATTCATAGTTCTTATAATATCTAAGCTGCTTTTGGATTTATATCTTAAGACGAAGTCCGGATATTTACTAAGAGCTGTAGGAGACAATGAAAAGATAGTTACTTCTCTCGCAAAAGACAGCGGAATAACGAAGATAATAGGCTTAGCTATTGCAAACGGACTTGTTGCACTTGCCGGAAGCGTGATGTGTCAGCAACAGAGGTTCTTTGAAATAACAATGGGAACTGGGACTATCGTTATAGGTCTTGCCAGTGTTATAATCGGTATGAATGTATTTAAAACGGATAAAATAAAGGCGACTACGGCTGTAGTATTCGGTTCCGTTATATATAAGGCGTGTGTAGCTATCGCTATTGAGTGCGGACTGGAAGCTTCTGATTTAAAACTCATTACGGCTTTATTATTCTTTATAATATTGGTGTTCAGTATGGACCGTAAAAAGAAGGTGAAAGAATGATAAGATTAGAACATATAGATAAATATTATAATATAGGTACGATAAACGAAGTTTGTCTTTTTAAAGATTTTAATTTGGATATAAACGACGGGGATTTTATTTCCGTAATAGGAAGTAACGGTTCCGGAAAGACTTCAATGCTCAATCTCATCTGCGGCAGTTTATCCCCTGAGAAGGGTAAGATAATTCTTGGCGGAGAAGATATAACAAAGCAGAAAGAATTTGTCAGGAGCAGAAAGATAGGCAGAGTGTATCAGGACCCTTCCATGGGTACATGCCCAAGTATGACTATTTTGGAAAATATGTCTTTAGCCGATAATAAAGGCAGTTCTTACGGACTTGGACTAGGAACGAATAAAAAGAGGATAGGTCATTATAAAGAATTATTGTCGAGGCTTAATTTAGGGCTTGAAGATATGCTTGAAAGTAAGGTAGGTTCGTTATCGGGCGGGCAAAGACAGGCTATGGCTCTACTTATGACTACAATGGCGGATATAGAGTTTTTGATTTTAGATGAGCATACTGCGGCTCTGGACCCTAAGACGGCTGAAATAATAATGGAACTTACCGATGAAATCGTAAGGGAGAAGAACATAACCACCGTTATGGTAACTCATAATCTTCGTTTTGCGGTCGAATACGGAAATAGGATAATAATGATGCATAACGGAGAGGCGATAATAGATAAGTCGGGAAAAGATAAAGATAATGTTGTTATAGACGATTTACTTGAAAGATTTAATGAAATAAGCATTGAAAGCGGTAACTCGCTTTAGAATAAATAATAACATTCCAACTAAAAAAAGACTGCTGTGTGCGGTCTTTTTTATTGTATTGTAGAGATGTGTAGGATAAGGGGCGCGGAATCTGCGTAGCAGGCGTAGTGCCCCGCATCTATGATAAAGGATTTTATTATATTTGAATTTACTTATTACTTGTAAGAAGAGGCGGTTTGTTTTCATCTTTTCTGTCCATAAGCCATTGTCCCATCAATATTTTAAGGACTGCAAATATAGGTATTCCTATTACCATTCCCACAACACCGAACAGGCTTCCGCAGAATATTATGGAAACAATGACCCAGAAACCGTTTAGTCCCACTACATCACCGAGTATTTTCGGTGCAAGTACATTTTGGTCGATTTGCTGAATGAATATTATTATGAGTACCATGATAATCCCCTGGATAGGTCCGCCCGAAATCATTGCGAATATAGAGCATGGGATAACGCTGAATATAGGTCCGAAGAGGGGTATCATATTTGTTATCGTTATGATGAATGCTATGAGCGAAGCATATTTGATTTTAAATATATATGCAAGAGCCATTCCCATTGCACCTACAATAAGTGAGCATATAGCCTTTCCTGATAAGAATTTAAAGAACATATAATTCATTAAGTCCAATACATAGGATACTCTTCCGTAAATCCGCTCCGAGAATATTGCTTCTGCAACTCTTGAAAATTGACTTAATAGTGTATCTTTATCTATGAGCATATAAAGTGCAAGGAATATTGCTATGAATACATTGTAGACGGTTTTACCTACACTCATTGTTGCATTAACAAGGTTTGTACCTATTCCTTCGACCCAAGTTTTTGCAAAACTCAGCATATTCACCAAAGTTGCATTCACTCCGCTTGATGTGGTTATATCTATATTAAAAAAGTTTAGGATATTTACGACCATAGGATGTTTTGTCAAGTCCGTAACAAAATTTTCTATTGCTCCCATATTATCCTGAATTGATGTTATAAGAGATGTTATACTCGTTATAGTACTCGGAAGGACTATATATACTATTAGTGTTATTATTAAAATAGCTATTATCATCACCGCCACTGAAGAGAGGACGCGGTTTGTTCCGTCCTTAAATTTGGAGTGTTTACTTATTCTATTATAGAGGTTATCTACGGGCTGATATAGGAAGAACGCTATTATAAAGCCAATGAGTACTGGCTTTAAAGGAACATAAAATGCATTCCATATGCCTACAAGTTTATTGCTGAAAGAAGATAAATTTTGAATGCCAAAGTAAAAGGCTATTATAAAGCATACCGCAAACGTTATTAAAACGAGGTATTCAATATACTTCCGTTCAATATTTTTGAATTGTTTCATTGTATCCCTCTCTTTTTTCATTTATTTTCAAATTATATCATACTAATAAGTTAAAATACTATAAAGAAAGTATATTTATGATATAATTAATTAAAATTTAATAATTATGAGGTTAATATGATATATTATTTGATTGTTATTATTAGTGTGGTTTTAGACCAGATAAGTAAAAAAATAGTTATTGATAATTTAAAGCCTGTCAGTACTATCCCTATTATAAAAGATGTGTTTCATTTTACTTACTGCGAGAATACCGGGGCTGCATTTAGCATTTTTTCTAAAAATACTGCTCTTCTTACTCTTGTAAGTCTTGTTTTTATATTGGTTGTTTTTTACTTTTTATTTAAAAATATAAAAAAGAGTAATCATAATAAAATGCTGCTGCTTGGATTATCTTTTATATTGGGCGGAGCAATAGGTAATTTTATTGACAGATTTTTTCATGGTTTCGTAACCGACTTCTTTGATTTTAGACTTATAAATTTTGCTATATTCAATATTGCCGATGTTTTTATAACAATAGGCGGGATTTTGTTTTGTATATGCATCTTATTTTCCAAGGATGATGAGAGTATATTTTAATAGGCGAGATATTCAAAATTTACTTAAAGTTTTATTAATGACTTTATTTTAATTATTATAATGTTCAGTGAAAATATTAAGGACCTTGCATTTAAGTATCTTTTGTTTTGTTATAAAATAAAAGATAATGAGTTATTATATTGTATATATTTAAGTGTATGTATCATATAACAGTATTAAATGTAATGTGTAATTCATTTTATACGATTGATAGTCATATTTATATAAATTTGTTAAAAGTATTCTTTCTTTGTATTTTAATGTTTTATTTAATCAGAATATATAGGAATAATCGGTTAAAAGATAATAGAGAAAATATTATAATCATAGTTTTAAACTTAGTAAAAAAATAAAGGCTAAGCGATAAGCCTTTATTTTTTATATTCCCTAACTATCTTAATTAATTTGCTTTTTTCATTTTTATTTTTGTCCTCTATTACCTCTCTTAAAAGATATTTTAAAATTTCCCCTACGTCTTTTCCCTTATATCCCAAAGAGATAATGTCATCTCCGCTTATTTTTAAGTCGCTTATCCTGTAAGGTTCTTTGTTTTTTATTACTCTTTTTGCAAATTCTTCGGTATCCCTAAATCTTTTTAGATTATCCTTTACGAGTTTATGATTTTTTGATTCGTCATCGGCGATCCTAACTTTTATTAAATCAAAGAATAGTTCCTCACCAAATTCGTTAAGTTTTTCTTTTACATATTTATTTTTCGGAGCCATATATTTATCATGATTTTTAATAAGCGTTAAAATTTTATATTTTGTTTCATTGTCGAATTTAAAATCATCAAGTATATTTTTAGCCATTTCCCTGGAAATATCGGAGTGATTGTAGAAATGGTCTATATTTTCTGTATCCGTCGTCTTGGTTTTGACCTTACCTACATCATGTAACAGCATAGTCATTTTTAAATGGAATACATTTTCTATATTATTAAATGTTTTGTAAGTATGTTCTCCGACGTTTTGCATATGATATTTATTGTTTTGATAAGTATGAAAACATTCTTTTATAATAGGGAAGAGCGTGGTTATAAAATCCATTTTATTTATATCCATGCCGCTTTCAAAGATTTCTTTTATCTCGGGAAGTATCCTCTCTTTTGCTACATTGTTAAGCAAGTGCATATTTTGTTTGATTGCCGTTAAAGTATCTTCTTCTATTTTAAAATCGTATCTCCCCGCAAATCTGTAAGCCCTTAAAATCCTTATGGCGTCTTCTTTAAACCTTTCTTTACCGTCTCCCACAACTCTTATGATACCTTTTTCTAGGTCCTGTCTTCCCTCGAATAAGTCGATAAGTCCGACTTTTTTATTATAAGCCATTGCATTGATAGTAAAGTCTCTTCTTTTTAAATCTTCTTCAATATTTGATAAAAACTTTACACTTTCGGGTCTTCTGTTTTCTATATACTTTCCTTCTTTTCTGAATGTCGTGACTTCAATGGGAGTATTATTTATTATTACGGTTACGGTCCCGTATTTTATACCTGTCGGTATAACTTTATACTCTTTGAATAGCTTTATAGTTTCTTTCGGAGATGCGCTTGTTGTTATATCATAGTCTTTGGGATTTCTTTCTAAAATTAAATCTCGTACACATCCTCCGACTATATATGCTTCGAAGCCGTTATTATTAAATTTATCTAAAATGATTTTTGCTTCATTTAATATATTTAGTTTCATAATATCACCTACTTGATTTTAACACTTATCATAGATTTTTGCCAACTGTTTTTTTAGTATTCAAATTCCTAATATAAAGTAATATAACAATATAATATAAAAAGAAACTTTTCTCTTTCAAAAACATCTCTTTTTTGATAAACTTTATAAGTACAAATAAAGAAAAGAGAATTTTTATGAATAATTTAACTATAGTTGCTACATGCACATTCGGACTTGAAAAAGTACTAAAGAGAGAAATAACCGATCTTGGATATGAAATAGGTAAGGTGGAAGACGGAAAAGTTTATTTTAAAGGAAACAAAAAAGATGTGATGAATGTCAATCTTCATCTTAGGACGGCGGGAAGAGTCCTTATATTTATAACGTCATTCGACGCTCACTCTTTCGATGAACTATTCGATAACGTTGAAAATTATCCTTGGGAGGATATATTTGAAAAGAATGCGGGTTTTAACGCGACTAAAATAAGCAGTGTAAAGTCAAAATTATTTTCAAAAAGAGATATTCAAAAAATCGTTAAAAAAGCTATAGTTGAAAGACTTAAGAGAAAATATAAATTAAATAAGCTGAGTGAAAGCGGTTCATACTATGAACTTATAGTAAACATAAAAAAAGATAAGGTCAGCATTTTTATAAATACATCCGGTAAGGGGCTTCATAAAAGAGGGTATAGAGAAAATGCATTAAAAGCACCTTTAAAAGAAACCTTGGCAAGCGGAATTATCTTACTTTCCGGGTACAGAGGCGACAGACCTTTCAGCGATGTCATGTGCGGCAGCGGAACTATCGTTATCGAAGCTGCAATGAAAGCAAAGAATATCGCACCGGGACTTAACAGAGAATTTGCCTTTGAAAAATGGAAAGATTATAGCATTAAAGACTTTGAGCTTTTAAAAGAAGAAGCAAGAGAGAATATCAAACCTGCCGAAGTGAGGCTTCTGGGAAACGATATAGATTACAGAGCCATAAAGCTGGCAAACGAAAATGCAAGAAAAGCAGGTGTCGAAGATGCGGTAGCTTTCCAGAAGATGGACATGAAAGAATTTCGCTCCAGAAAGAAAAACGGTCTTATGATAGTAAATCCGCCTTATGCGGAAAGGATAGGGAATGAAGCGGAAGTAATACAGCTATACAAAGATTTCGGAAAGATGTATGAAAATTTGGAGGACTGGAAACTGTTTGTTTTATGTGCTCATCCGATGTTCCAAAAATACTTTGGCGAAAAAGCTGATAGGAACAGAAAGTTGTTTAACGGGAATATGCTTTGTTATTTATATCAGTATTATCCCAAAAGAAAATAAATAAAAGAGGGGTTTTAATGACTGTAAAAGAGGCTCTTGAAACTGCAAGTAGAAAATTAAAAAAAAATAATATAGAAAATTCTATAAATGAAGCAAAATATTTGCTTAAATATTTATTAAAAAAAGATGATGTTTTTTTTATAACTGATTTAAATTATGAATTGACAGATGATGAGATAAATGAATATGAAAAACTTATAAATAAAAGGTGTTCACATGTCCCTTTCAGTTATATAACGGGAATAAAAGAATTCATGGGACTTGATTTTTATGTAGATGAAGAAACACTTATACCTCGTCCGGAGACAGAAATCATAGTAGAATATATGATTGAGCATTTTAAGGCTATACCTATGGATATATTGGAAATCGGTGTAGGCAGCGGGTGCATAAGTATATCCATAGCAAAGTGCCTTGAAAATGTAAATATTTTAGGTGTGGATATAAACGAAAAGGCACTTGTTACGGCAAATAAAAATATAAAAGAACATAATGTACAGGATAGAGTTAAATTTATAAAAAGCGATATATATGAAAATGTAGAGGGTAAGTTTGATGTTATCATCTCCAATCCTCCGTATATAAGAAAAGATATTATTGATACTTTGGAGGATGATGTTAAAAAGTATGAACCTATTTTAGCTCTTGACGGCGGGGAAGACGGTCTTTACTTTTACAGAGAAATAATAAGAAATGCTTCAAAGTATTTAAATAAAGGCGGATATATTATTTTTGAAATCGGTTATGACCAAGGTGAGGAAGTAAAGGATTTGCTTATTCAAAATAACTTTGCGGATATCGAAATCATAAAGGATTTAGCGGGATTTGACAGGACTGTTGCGGGGAGGTTAAAATTATTAAAGTGAGGTGTTTAAATTGACGTTTAAACCAAATTTAAAAATAAATGAAGTTATATCTAATAGTGAATTAACTAATATCTTTTCATGTGGTAATACTGGTGGAATGCGAAAGTCTAACAAAAATAAAACTTTAGTTTTGATTGCAGACCATACAAAATCTATTTATGAAGATATATGGCAGGATAACATTCTTCATTATACAGGAATGGGGAGGGGCGGAAATCAAAAAATAAATTGGAGAAGTAATAAAACTTTACATGAATCAAAAAATAATGGTTTTACATTGTATTTATTTGAAGTATTTTTACCAAATGAATATATTTTTAGGGGCGAAGTAATTTTAAATAATGAACCTTATCAATCAGAACAATTTGATATAAATAATAATAAAAGGATTGTCTGGGTATTCCCATTAAAATTAAAATATAATAATGCTTATTTAGATATAGATATAATTAATAAAAATGAAATATTTAAAAGGAATAATATTAGAAAATTAGATATTAATAAATTGAAAGAAAATGCAATTAAAACTCAAAATAAATATCCGAGTAGAAGAAAAGTAATAACTTCTAGATATGTTTGTAGTAAATATATTTCAGAATACGCTATTAGAAGAGCAAATGGAATTTGTGAGTTATGTGAGGAACATGCACCTTTTAATTATTCTGATGGTGAACCATATTTGGAAAGTTATAGAATTAAAAATTTATCAAAAAACGGAAGTGATATGATCGATAATGTAGTTGCATTATGTCCAAATTGTAGAGCAAAAATGCAAATATTAAATTTAGAGGAAGATGTTAATAAATTAAAAAATAAAGCTAAATTAATATAAAAACCCCCTTATTGGGAGTTTTTTATAAGTATTTACACGCTTTAATCAAGTTTACCATTAAGCATGAAGTCGTAACACTTCCCACTCCTCCCGGTACGGGAGTAATAAGCCCCGCGGTTTCATAAGCACTTTCAAAATCCACATCTCCGCACATCTTTCCCTCTACAAAGTTTATACCTACGTCTATTACTACGGCTCCCGGTTTGATATATTCTTTATTTACCATATTTCCCCTGCCGACAGCCGCAATCAGAACGTCTGCTTTTTTGCATACTTCTTTAAGGTTTTTCGTTTTCGAGTGACAAATGGTTACCGTGGCATTTCTGTCGAGTAACATCATGCTGAGCGGTTTTCCTACTACCAGGCTCCTTCCTATCAATACGACTTCTTTTCCTTCCAGCTCAATATTATAATAATCCAGCATTTCCATTACTCCAAGAGGTGTGCATGGATAAAATCCGCTCTTGTCGGAAATGAATACTTTTGCCAAATTGATAGGTGAAAAACAGTCAATGTCCTTCTTTGGGCTTATGATATATTTTATTTTGTCTTCATCAAGCTGTTTGGGAAGAGGTCTGAAAACCAATATGCCATGTATCTTATCATTATCGTTCAAAACCTTTAAGTTGTTATCAAAATCTTCCTGTGATATATCTTCTTTCAGCACAACGGATTTTACGGATATATCAGCCTTAGCCATTAACTTTATTATGCTTGTCTCATAGGAGATATCACTTTTGTTTTCTCCGACTCTTAAAACCGCAAGCTGAGGCTTGATACCTTTTGATTTTAATTCTTCACATTCTTTTCTGCATTTCAATATTATTTCGTTGGTAACGGTACTACCGAGTAATCTCTTTGTCATTTAAATACCCTCAATGTTTAGTTTTTTTAATACTTCTTCATATATTTCATCACATAATTTTATGCCGTCATCTACTTTTTTCTTATATGCATTTAAATTTTTATCTATAAAAGTCTTATCGGTGATAGTACCCATATTTATCATCATGTTAAGATATCCGCCTTTAAGGGCGCTTCTTAAACATTCTATACCTACACCTACATCGCTTATCAGTAAAACAGAACCTTTTTTTACGAGCTCTTTGTGAAGTAATATAGCTTCGTATGCGGTGTCGATGATATCCATGGGAGCTTTGCATGCAATAATGGAACATCTTGATATTTCTTCCTGCTTTTGTTTTTTTTCTTCTGCAGTTTCTGCTTTTATGCCATAGGCTTTAGACAAGGGAAGGAAGTTTTCTTCATCTTCGTCTATCAAATCGAGAAATCTGTTTTGCAGTTTTTCTGATTTGTTTATTATTTCTTTTATGTCTTCTTCAAATTCCGCATACTTCTTTTTGCCTGTGGTAAAATTTGAAACCATTCCCGCAAGAGCAGTTCCGAGAGCTCCGCATAAAGAAGAGACCCCGCCTCCTCCGGGAGCAGGGTCCTTACTGTAAGTTTTATTAATAAATTCTTCAACTTTATTATTTTTATAAGCCATAACTATACCTATCTTACTTTTAGTCCGCTTTCGATATCTTCTTCGGGAGATATGAATGTAAGTTTCCCGTCATTATCTTCAGCAAGTAAAATCATTCCCTGTGAAATTTCGCCTCTTAGTTTTGCGGGTTTTAAGTTTGCAACGACTACGACGTTTTTACCGACAAGCTCTTCAGGCGTAAAGTATTTTGCTATGCCCGAAACGATTTGTCTTTTTTCACTTCCCACCATTACTTCGAATACAAGTAATTTATCTGCGTCGGGATGTTTTTTTGCAGAGAGTATTTTACCTATCCTAAGGTCTACTTTTGCAAAATCATCTATGCTTATTTCACCGATTTCTTCTGCTTCTTTTTTAGCTTTCTTATTTTTTTTCTTTTGTGTCTTTTCTTCTTTTTTATCGTCCTTTTCTATCTTCGCCAAGACTTCTTTTGGGTCAAGCCTATTGAACAGAACGAAGGCTTTGTTTAATGTTATACCTTCTTCAAGTCCTCCGAATTTCAGGATACTTTCATAAGATGAATTTTTAGTATTTAACATCTTGATGATATTTTCTCCGGTTTGAGGTAGGAAGGGAGTTATAAGGACACCGATGACTCTTATGGATTCAAGAAGGTTATAAAGTACTGTTTTTAGTCTGTCTTGTTTGTCTTCTTCTTTTGCAAGTACCCAAGGCATCGTTTCGTCGATGTATTTATTACTTCTTCTTGCAAGAGAAATAATCAAGTTTATTGCATCGGCAACTTTTAATTCGTTCATCTTTTCCTCTACCAAAAGAGGAGTTTTTTCTATTAAATCAATAAGTTCTTTATCTATATCTTCTTCGGCTTTGGGATTTGAGACCATGCTATCGAAATACTTCTTGCTCATTGCGATGGTCCTGTTTACAAGGTTACCTAAAATATTTACGAGTTCTCCGTTTATCCTGTCGATAAGCTGTTCATAAGTAAGGGTACCGTCCTGTGCAAAAGGCATTTCTCTTAAAAGATAATATCTTACGCTGTCCACTCCGAATAGATCTACAAGGTCGTCTGCATAAATGACATTTCCCTTTGATTTGCTCATTTTTCCTTCGCCGAGAAGCAGCCAAGGATGTCCGAATATTTGCTTTGGAAGAGGTAAATCAAGAGCCATGAGCATGATAGGCCAGTATAGAGTATGAAATCTTAAGATATCTTTACCTATCAAATGCACATCTGCGGGCCAGTATTTATTATAGTTTTCTTCGTGGTTCCCCTCAGGGTCGTATCCAAGGAAAGTGATATAGTTTGAGAGTGCGTCTATCCAAACATAAACGACATGTCCAGGGTCAAAATCAACGGGGATACCCCATTTGAAGCTTGTTCTCGATACGCATAAGTCCTTTAGTCCCGGTTTTAAGAAGTTGTTTACCATTTCGTTCTTTCTTGATTCCGGTTGGATAAACTCCGGATGAGTATCGATATATTCCATTAATCTGTCGGCATATTTGCTTAATTTAAAGAAATATGCTTCTTCTTTTTCATAAGTCACTTCTCTTCCGCAGTCGGGACATTTTCCATCTATTAGCTGACTTTCCGTAAAGAATGATTCGCAAGGTTCGCAGTACATTCCTTCGTATTCGTCTTTATAGATATCTCCTTGTTCATAGAGTTTCTTAAATATTTTTTGTACCTTTTTTTCATGATATGGGTCTGTTGTCCTTACGAATTTATCGTAGCTGGTGTTCATGATATCCCAAATCCTATGGATTTCGGTGGAAACGTCGTCTACAAATTCCTGCGGAGTTACCCCTGCTTCCTTTGCAACGGTTTCTATCTTTTGTCCGTGTTCGTCGGTCCCTGTCTGGAAGTATACGTCGTATCCTGTAAGTCTTTTATATCTTGCTATACTGTCGGCCAATACTATTTCGTAAGTATTTCCTATATGAGGTTTTCCCGAAGTATAAGCTATTGCGGTTGAAATATAATATGGTTTTTTACTCATTTACTCATCTCTCCTTAATAAAAAGCAATAATAACTTAATATTACCAAATATCACCTTTAAAATCAATTATATTAATATTTTATCCTAAAAAATCATAACAAAACCTTTGATTATTTTACTTATATAATAAATAATCACTTTCTTCTGTTCACTTGAACAAATCTGACTTAATTGTTATTATATATTTAAGAAGGATTACTAAGATTTTTATATTATGTAAATACATGCTTTTATAAAATAAGGAGCTGTAAATGAAGAAGTTATATGTGGATATGTCGGAGATAAAAGGCGGCTTTGGGATAGCTGAGGAAGACGATACTGAAATACTTATGTCAGGTGTTATAATAGAATCCATGCTCATAGAAAAAAGAGATGAGAATAAAAAGTTTTATAGAAAATATAAAGAAGAATATGATATCCGTTTTATTTTTGATGATGATATCCCAAATATAAGTTTCTTTACAATTCCTGAATTTTATATGATTGCATCGGACAGTGACGGAGGATATATAGGAGGTATTGGCAGTGGTTTTGAACTTTGGGACAGTAATCCCATATATTATATTTCAAGTGAACTTAAATGTTATTTGATAAATAAAAGCAGTAAAAAGTTTATGAAATCGCCGAAGGGCTGGAGAAGTTCCCTAATGCCTTGTGATAAAATAACGATTTATAAATCCAAAGCGGAAGCGGAAAAATATGTGGATTTTCTGGATATAAATGACGAGTTGAAGGATTTGCCGACCTTAGAAGACCTTTTTGCCGAAGATGTAATATTTTAATTTACTATAGCTATGGATTTCATTAATATCATAATTGTTGTAATCAATAATATTTTATCAAAAAGTTGAACGATTTAATGGTTTATGTTATTATAAAAGATAACAATTAAGGACTTATTATGTAATGTTTTTTTACTGAAAGGAGGGTAATCTTGGAAATGCTAAAAAGACTTGAGGAAAGAATAAAAGAATATTCGAAGGATGCAAATCTGGAGATAATAGAACGTGCTTATCTTCTTGCAAAAGACGCTCATAAAAACCAGACGCGTTACTCAGGAGAGCCTTATATATCACACCCTCTGGAAGTAGCATTTATTTTGACGGACCTGCACATGGATACCGATACCATATGCGCTGCGATTTTACACGACGTTATCGAAGATACATCCGCAAGCTATGATATGATAAAAAGTAATTTTAACGAAAATATAGCAAATCTCGTAGACGGTGTCACTAAAATAGGTAAACTACAGTTTGTAACAAAAGAGCAGAGAGAAGCGGAAAATTTGAGAAAAATGGTTATAGCCATGGCAAATGACGTCAGAGTCATAATCATAAAATTAGCCGACAGACTTCATAATATGAGGACCCTTTCCGCAATGAGACCCGATAAACAAAGGCAGAAAGCAAGGGAGACCTTGGATATATACGCTCCAATCGCTCATAGGCTGGGGATTTCAAAAATAAAATGGGAACTTGAAGATTTGGCTTTATTATATCTTGACCCTGAAGCATATCACGATATAGCAAGAAAAGTAGCTCTTAAGAGGGAAGAAAGAGAAGCCTTTATAGACAATGTAAAATATATGCTGGGTAAAGTTTTGAAAGAGTCGGGGATAGAAGCAAAGATAGAAGGGCGTCCGAAACACTTTTATTCCATTTACAGAAAGATGAAAAAAGGCAAAGCCTTTGAAGAAATATATGATTTATTTGCAATAAGGGTCCTTGTGGATACCGTAAAGGATTGTTACGGTGTCCTCGGTATGGCACATACTCTTTGGAACCCCATGCCGGGAAGGTTTAAAGATTATATAGCAATGCCTAAACCTAATATGTATCAGTCTTTGCATACGACAGTATTTACAAAGGGTTCCGAACCTTTTGAGATACAGATAAGGACTTATGAAATGCACAGGACAGCCGAGTACGGTATCGCGGCACATTGGAAATATAAAGAAGGTTCCATAAATAAAAAAGATGATAATTTTGAGAAAAGGCTTATTTGGATAAGAGAGCTTATGGAAATGGAAAATGAGCTTGAAAATGCAGATGAGTTCATGGAAGGAGTCAAATTCGATTTATTTACAGACGAAGTTTTCGTATTCACTCCGAATTCAAAAGTAATACAGCTTCCGAGCGGAGCTTGTCCGATTGATTTTGCATATCGAATCCATTCCGACATCGGTAATCAGTGCGTAGGTGCAAAAGTAAACGGAAAAATGGCTCCTCTTACTTATAAACTCCAAAACGGGGATATCGTAAATATAATAACTTCTCCCAACTCAAAGGGTCCAAGCAGGGACTGGCTTGGTATCGTAAAGAGTTCTCATGCAAAGACAAAGATAAAGGCGTTCTTTAAAAAGGCAGACAGAGAAGAAAATATCATAAGAGGAAAAGAAGCCTTGGAAAAAGAAGTAAAAAAAGAGGGCTATTCCTTAAGTACCATTGCCACAAACGGACATCTCGAATTTGTCAAAAAGAGATTTAATGTAAATACATGGGACGACTTATATTCCGCAATAGGTTACGGAGGGCTTAAAAGCGGACTTATTTTTCAAAGGATAAAGGATAACTTTAAGGACGAATTTGAAAACGAAGAAAAAGAAAAAGAAGTCAAACTTGTTAAAAATAAGAAGAGTAAAAACAGCAATGCAATAAACGTTCAGGGGTATACCGACCTAGCTGTGTTCTTTTCAAACTGCTGTAATCCCGTACCGGGAGACAATATAGTAGGTTACATTACAAAAAACAGGGGGGTATCTATCCATAGGGCAGACTGCATAAACGTAAGCAATACGATAAATCAGGAGAGACTTATAAACGTATCATGGAACAGTGATGTTTTAAACGAAAATAAGACTTTTGAAGCCGATGTAAGGATTACGGCAGCGGATAGGATAGGGCTTGCGGCAGAGATAACGACAATAGTAAGCAATGAAGGTTTCAGTATGTCTAATTTTTCCGCATGCTCGGATAATAAGCACGGTTCGACAGTAAATATAAGTTTAAACGTTCATAATACAAAAGAACTTGAAGATTTATTTAGAAAAATAAAAAATGTTCAGGGCGTTAAAGATGTTTACAGAGTGTAGTATCTTACTGTGATTTATAAGATACTACGAATTTAATCAATATAAAAGGAGGATATCATGACAGTACCAACACCTCATATAAATGCAAAAGAAGGGGATTTTCATAAGACGGTTTTAATGCCGGGGGATCCTTTAAGAGCAAAATATATTGCCGAAAACTTTTTAAGTGAAGCGGTGGAAGTAACCAACGTAAGAGGGATGCTGGGATACAGCGGAAAGTATAATGGTAAGAACATTTCCGTAATGGGTTCGGGAATGGGGATACCTTCAATAAGTATTTATTCTCATGAATTATACAGTTTTTACGGAGTCGAGAATATAGTAAGGATTGGAAGCTGCGGAGGGTACAGCGAAGACGTAAATGTAAATGATGTTATTATAGCACAGGGTGCATGTACGAATTCCAATTTTATGTCCCAGTTTCATTTGGAAGGGACTTATGCTCCCATAGCGGACTTTGAGTTGTTATTAAATACTTTTAATAAAGCAAAAGAGCTTGGTATCGATACTAAAGTAGGAAATGTCTTATCCAGCGATAACTTTTATGCACAGGGAAGTGAAGGCTGGAAAAAGTGGAAAGATATGGGAGTGCTTGCGGTCGAAATGGAAACCGCGGGACTTTATGCGGAAGCGGCAAGCCTGAATAAAAAGGCTCTCGGTATATTTACCGTAAGCGACCATTTCATATATACAGATACGATACTTTCAAGCAAAGAAAGAGAAACTAAGCTGAACGATATGATAACTTTGGCTCTTGAGACTTTTGCGGAGTAAGGAAGGACGCTTAAATATCAATAGAAATAATAAGACATTGCATAAAATGCGGTGTCTTTTTATTTTTAGGTAAGAATTAAATGATAAATTAATATAGTATAAAATTTTATAGTAAATAAAGTAAAAAGTCGTATACATTATCAATTAAGTACAAAGATAAAATTTTTATTGTGCAAAAGATTATTTGAGAATTATTTAATAGAAAATAAATGGTGTCATTTAAGATTTGATTATACAATAATATCTAAATTTAATTATTATATAAAACATTATTTTTAGTTTTAAAAAAAACTGAAAATTTACAAGTACTTCTTTGTGTGTTTCAGTCATTTAATTCATTTTGATTGATAATTATTTAATAATATGATTTTAATTTATGATTGAAGAAATTTGTATATATTTTATTTAAATAATGGTTTTATAAAAATGATATGGGTTTTAGTACTATATCTCAGGTAAATAAACATTGATAAACGTATACATAAATATTATAATATATCTATAAACATAAAAGAGGTGGTCGTATGAAAAAATATATTTTAGCTATTGACTCGGGAACGACGAGCTGCAGGACGATTTTATTTGATGACGAAGCTAATATCGTGAGCGTTGAGCAGAGAGAATTCAAACAAATCTATCCTAAGGCGAGGTATGTGGAGCATGACGCTATGGAAATATGGATGACACAGCTGTTTACTTTGAAGCAGTGTGTACAAAAATCGGGAGTTGATGTAAAAGATATAAAAGGAGTAGGTATAACAAATCAAAGGGAAACTACCGTGGTTTGGGATAGAGATACCGGATATCCTATATATAATGCTATCGTATGGCAGTGCAGAAGAACTGCGGACATATGCGAAGACTTAAAGGATAGGGGTTTCGGCGAATACATAATGAACGCTACGGGGCTTGAAATAGACGCTTATTTTTCGGGGACGAAAATCAAATGGATACTTGATAATGTAGAGGGTGCGAGAGAGAAAGCAGAAGAGGGAAAGTTATTGTTCGGAACGATAGATACCTGGCTTATATATAACCTCACAAAGGGTAAGTATCATGTGAGCGACTATACCAATGCTTCCAGAACAATGTTATACAATATAAAAGAATTGAAATGGGACGATAAGATACTTGAAGCTTTAGACATACCTAAATCAATGCTGCCTGAAGTAGTGGACAGCAGCGGAGTTATAGGAAATATGGATAAGGAAATCATCGGAGAAGAGATACCTATAGCCGGGGTTGCGGGAGACCAGCAGTCTGCACTTTTCGGTCAGGGGTGCTATGAAGTGGGAGAAGCAAAGAATACTTACGGAACAGGATTATTCCTTCTTATGAATACAGGAGAAGAACCTATAAAATCAAAAAACGGACTTCTTACCACGATAGCGTATGGTATAGACGGCAAAGTAAATTATGCGTTGGAAGGAAGCGTGTTTATCGGAGGTGCGGTGGTTCAGTGGTTAAGAGATGAGCTGGGACTTATTCAAACAGCAAAAGAAACCTATGACATAGCCATGAGCGTTGAAGATACAAACGGAGTATATATCGTTCCCGCATTCACGGGAATGGGGGCTCCTTACTGGGATATGTATGCAAAAGGGATAATGACCGGACTTACCAGAGGAGCTAAAAAAGCGCATATAGTAAGGGCGGCGCTTGAAAGTATCGCATATCAGACAAAAGATTTGCTGGATGCGATAACGGAAGACAGCAATGCACCTTTAAAAGAATTGATGGTAGACGGGGGAGCCTGCGAAAATGATTTTATAATGCAGTTTCAGGCAAATATGCTGAACTGTCCTGTAAATAAACCGAACTGTATTGAATCCACTGCTTTAGGTGCGGCATTCCTTGCGGGACTTGCCACGGGAGTATGGAAAGATAAAGCTGAGCTTAAAAAAGTAAGAACGACAAAGAAGATTTTTATTAGTGAGATAACAGATGAAAAGAGAGAAGAGTTATATTCAGGGTGGAAAAAATCCGTCAATATGTGCTTAACAAAAAAAGAAGAAGCTTTTGTGTAATATGAGGACCGCTTTGGGCGGTCTTTTTTATGTATTTTAATTTTTCATCTTGTTTTTTTCGGGGCACTACGCCTGCTACGCAGATTCCGCGCCCCTTAATATATTTAGTATTTCGTTTTTATCACATAATGATATTTTATATTAAATCAAATTTCCCCATAAAAATAAGAACAAACGTTCATATTTCTATGTACATTTAAAATATTTTGTAGTAAAATTAAATTAAATCTTATAATAATGTGTTTAATGTGAAGTATAAAGTGTATAGGAATTATGTTGGTTAGAAAAAATAAAATATGATTATTAAGGAGGTATTTACATGCCTGAATTTAAAGTACATTCTCCCTATGAACCCTCGGGAGGACAGCCTGAAGTAATAGATAAGTTATCGAAGAGTATCCTTGCCGGAAACAGAGATCAGACGCTCTTAGGTGTAACAGGCTGCGGTAAGACGTATATAATGGCTAAAATAATAGAAAAAGTTCAAAGACCCGCTCTCATCATGGCTCATAACAAAACTTTGGCGGCTCAGCTGGCGAATGAGTTTCGAAGTTTCTTTCCCGATAATGCGGTGGAATATTTTGTGTCTTACTATGATTATTATCAGCCGGAAGCATATGTTCCGGGAAGAGACTTATATATAGCCAAGGATTCCAGTATAAACGACGATATAGATAAGCTTCGTCACTCTGCGACCTCGGCATTATTCGAGCGTAAAGACGTCATAATAATAGCGTCGGTAAGCTGTATTTACGGACTGGGTAGTCCTTTTCACTATAAAGAACAAGTCTTATCTCTTCGTCCGGGAATGATAAAAGAAAGAGATGATGTGATAAGGAAACTTATAGATATACAGTATACGAGAAACGATATAGATTTTCACAGAGGGACTTTCAGAGTAAGAGGCGACAGCGTAGAGGTATTTCCTGCCAACAGCAGTGAAGAAGCTATAAGGATAGAGTTTTTTGATGATGAAATAGACAGGATACTGGAAATAAACTCTTTGACCGGAGAGATAATCAGGAGTATAAAGCATACTTTTATTTATCCTGCCAGTCATTATGTTACCGATGAAGTCAGTATACAGAGATCACTGAAATCAATAAGCGAAGAGTTAAAAGTCACGGCAGAAGAGTTTGAAAAGAACGGGAAGCTTTTGGAAGCTCAGAGAATAAGAGAAAGAACTAATTATGATATAGAAATGCTTAGAGAAATAGGCAGCTGTAAGGGTATAGAAAATTATTCCAGACATCTAAATGACCTTCCTCCGGGAGCTCCTCCTTATACGCTGCTGGATTATTTTCCAAAAGATTTTGTTACTTTCATAGATGAATCTCATGTAAGCGTACCGCAGATAAGAGGTATGTATGCAGGGGACAGAGCCAGAAAGATGAACCTTGTGGATTACGGTTTCAGGCTTCCTTCGGCTCTCGATAACAGACCTCTTAATTTCGAAGAGTTTGAAGAGAGGATGAACCAGCTCGTATATGTATCCGCTACACCTAACGACTATGAAAAAGAACGTTCTGCCGAGATCGCAGAGTGTATAGTAAGACCTACGGGACTTATAGACCCTAAGATAACCGTAAAAGAAACAAAGGGACAGATAGAAGATTTGATAGGCAGGATCAAGGAAAAAACCGAGAAAAACGAGAAAGTCCTCGTTACAACTCTTACGAAGCGTATGGCGGAGGATTTAACAAATTATCTCAGTGAAGTAGGTATAAGGGTAGAATATCTTCATTCTGATGTGGATACCATAGAGAGAATGAAGCTTATAAAAGATTTAAGAGATGATGTATTCGACGTGCTCGTTGGTATAAATCTTTTAAGAGAAGGACTGGATATCCCTGAAGTATCTCTCGTAGCAATACTCGATGCCGATAAGGAAGGGTTCCTAAGAAGTGAGACTTCACTTATCCAGACGATAGGCAGAGCGGCGAGACATTTAGGCGGTGAAGTAGTTATGTATGCCGATAAGATGACTCCGTCCATGGAACGTGCTATAGGTGAAACCGACAGAAGAAGGAAGATACAGTCAGAGTACAACCAGGAGCATCATATCACTCCAAAGGGTATTGTCAAATCTACGGAAAATGCAATGTCCGCGCTTTCCATAGAAGATGTGGATGCAGAAGATGTAGTTAAGAAGATAACTTCAAACAAAGAAGAATTCGAGCATGATGTAGATAAGGAAATCGAATTACTAACTACGCAAATGAAAATATATGCAAAGAATTTGGAATTCGAACTTGCGGCAAAACTCAGAGATGAGATAGATAAACTAAAAAAACTAAAAACAAAACAATAAAGTTTTACCTCCCAAAAAGGAGGTTTTTTATTTTTATTGTTCTTTTTTATCTCCATATAAAATATATATTATTAAATATATTGTTAGGAGAAAAATTATGGACAACAAAAGTGTAACGGATCAAAGACTCGAACTATATAACAGAGGAAACCTTAAAATAAATGATTGTTTAGATGTGCATAACTTTAATGATGAAACGGTGGTTTTGGAAACTTCTCTTGGTATGCTTACGATAAACGGGGAAGACTTAAAAATAGAAAAACTTAATCTTGAAGACGGAGAAATCGCTCTTAACGGAAATATCTATGCTATTAATTATGATGACGATATAGACTTTATGGAAAAATCATCGGGATTCTTTTCTAAAATATTTAAATAATGAACAATAATTTATATTCGCAGTATTTAGTTCTGCTGGAGACCTTTTACGGCGGATGTATACTCGGGATATTATATCACACGATAACGATCATCATTTATGCTCTTACAAAAAGGGTGACTCTCTCGGATTTATGTTTTTGTTTGGTAGCGGGAGTCTTTACGGTCAATCTCTTTTTTAAGACTACATATTTTGATTTAAGATATTACAGTGTACTGAGTTTTGTATTGGGTTTCGTGGCGTACTATTTTCTGATATCACCTTTTTATAAAAGTCTTCTTTTGTTTATAACGAGGAAACTCGGTCTTATAAAGACAAATACGAAGAAGGGTATAGTAAAGAGGAAAAGAAAATTTGTTAAAAAACATCAAAAGTCTATCGGCAAAATTAAAAGTTTATTAAAAAGATTTTTGTCTATTCCATTAAAAATAAAAATGAGTTATAATAAATTTAAAGTATATCTTAAAAAAGAAGGAATAGATAATGAGAAGAGAGGACTTAGAACTTTTAAATCCCCGGGACAGCATAGAAGCGAGAAAAAGAAAGAAAAAAAGATTAAAAAAGAGAGCAGGTAAGAAAAAAAGGGTTATTCTCTTGATACTTACTGCTGTCTTTGCTTTGTTTGCGGTCAAGATGCTGACTATGGAATATAAATATTATTCTTTAAACAAACAAAAAAACGAACTTACTCAGCAGATAAGCGAAGAAAAGCTTAAATCGAAGGAACTTAACGAAGAGCTTAATAATTCCGACAGTAAGTCTTATATAGAATATCTTGCAAAAAAATATCTCGGACTTATATATCCAAACGAAAAAGTATATGTAACAAACGAAAAGGACAAAAAATAATTATGCTATTTGATACTCATGCTCATTTAAATGACGAAGAATTCAGTGAAGATTTGTATGATATAATAAAAGAGCTTAAAGAAAAGCATTTTGACGGAGTCGTAAATATAGGATATGATTATGAGTCTTCTCTAAGGGCTGTTGAATTAAGTAAAAAAGAAGATTTTTTCTATGCCGCGGTAGGACTTCATCCTCACGACAGTAAAGATTATAATAATATCCTTGAAAATGAATTTATCAAGCTGGTGAAAGAGAACGAAAAGGTAGTGGCTTACGGAGAAATAGGTCTTGATTATTACTACGACAATTCTCCCAGAGATATTCAAAAGGAAGTATTTATAAGACAGATGGAAGTTGCCGGTGAACTTAATAAACCTGTTATAATCCATTCCAGAGACGCCGCGGGCGATACCTATGACATATTAAAGGCACATTTAAATGGTAACACGGGAATAATCCATTCATGTTCCGCGTCAGCCGAAATGGTCAGAGAATATGTTAAGCTTGGGATGTATATCTCTTTTTCGGGAAGTCTTACCTTTAAGAATGCAAACAATGTTAGAGAATCAGCAAAGGCTGCACCTCTCGATAAACTTTTGATAGAAACTGACTGTCCTTATCTTACTCCCGTACCTTTCAGAGGAAAGAGGAACAAGCCCTCTTATGTGGAATACACCGCAAGGATGCTTGCTGAGGTAAAAGGGGTTAGTTATGAAGAAATCATAGAGATAACAAATAAGAATGCAAAAGAAATATTTGATATAAAATAAACGCCGTATGGCGTTTTTTGTTTAGGGGCGCGGAATCTGCCGAAGGCAGGCGTAGTGCCCCGAGATAATTAGAATAAATAATATATTTTTTATTTCAACATAATATATCCTATTAAATATATTATTATTTCATATTAAATTATAAAAAAGCACCCTTTAGGGGTGCTTTTATTCGTTATCGCAAATAAGACATCTATATCTTATTTGTGATTTTATTAACATATAAACAAATTATTTTATTTAAAGGATTTTATATTCTATAGTTTTGGTAAGCTGTCAAAACCTTTTTGTAACATTTCGTCAGTGATTTCGGTATCGCTCATTTCCCCTGCGTTATACTGCATATAAGCAGTCATATCGAAGTAACCTGTTCCTGTTAGTCCGAATACGATATTCTTTGCTTCTCCCGTCTCTTTGCATTTAAGGGCTTCATCCATGGCTACTTTGATAGCATGAGATGATTCCGGAGCGGGAAGTATACCTTCCACTCTTGCGAATTCTTCTGCGGCTTTAAATACTTCCGTTTGTGAAACTGTTCTTGCTTCGTCTAAGATACCGTCATGATATAATTTAGACACTATAGGGCTCATACCATGATATCTCAGTCCGCCTGCATGATTTGGTGAAGGGATAAATCCCGCACCTAGTGTATACATCTTTGCAAGAGGTGTCGTTTTTCCCGTATCGCAGAAATCATAAGCATACTTTCCTCTTGTCATTGAAGGACATGACTGAGGTTCGACTGCGATAAAGTGAATATCGTTTTTGCCTTGGATTTTTTCTCCTGCGAATATTCCTATAAGTCCACCCAGGTTAGAGCCTCCTCCCGCACATCCTATCATGATGTCAGGTTTGATGTCGTATTTTTCAAGGGCTGCTTTTGTCTCTAAACCTATAATGCTTTGATGCATTACTACATGGTCAAGAACAGAACCCAGTACATACTTATAATTGTTTTTAACCGCTTCTTCTACAGCTTCCGAAATAGCACATCCAAGGCTTCCGCCTGTTCCCGGATTTTCAGCTAATATCTTTCTTCCGATTTCCGTAGTTTCTGATGGTGAAGGGATAACTTCTCCTCCGTAAGTTTGAATAACTGCTTTTCTGTATGGTTTTTGTTCACTGGATACTTTTACCATATAAACTTTTAAAGGTAAGTCAAAGTATGCACACGCCATTGACATCGCGGTACCCCATTGACCTGCTCCCGTTTCTGTGGTAAGACCTTTTACACCTTGTTTCTTTGCATAATATGTTTGAGCTATTGCAGTGTTTAACTTATGTGAACCTGATGTATTTGTGCCTTCGTATTTATAGTAAATATGTGCAGGTGTATCCAAATATTTTTCTAAAAAGTAAGCTCTTACCAATGGGGACGGTCTGTACATCTTATAAAAATCCCTGATTTCCTGAGGGATATCGAAGTATCTCGTAGTGGTATCAAGTTCCTGATCTACAAGTTCATCACAAAAGATAGGTCTAAGTTCATCTCTTGTTATTGGCTGACCTGTTCCCGGATTTAGGAACGGTTCATGCTGTTCCTTCATGTCTGCTTTTATGTTATACCATTTTTTAGGCATCTCGTCTTCGCTTAAATAAATTTTGTAAGGTATTTCTTTGTTTTTCATTTTTACTTCTCCTTTTCTTTTTATAAAAAAAACTCCTATCCCTGTAAGGGACAAGAGTTATATTTCCTGCGGTACCACCCAAATTGCTTAAAATAAGCCGCTTTGTCATATACTATCATATATGCTTCCTTTATAACGGGCGAAGATCCCGTCAGCAAATACTCTCAAATTTTGATTTGTTCGCTGCCCGAAGTAAGTCCATTCGATAAATTTATATCTGCCGATTTCCACCACACATCGGCTCTCTATGAAATATAATTATTTATTTACTACTCTTACTTATATGGTTTGTTCATAATTGATTTTTTTCATCATAATCCATTTTTTTGTAATTGTCAAGAAAATTTAGATATTTTTTTGTTTTTAATGCTCTTAGACCGATGATATAAATTTATAAAATCATTTATAAATAGTCTTTTTTGTATTATTAAAATATAGTATTGGAAGTTTTAATTTATTTTTAAATGCAATATTTACGGTCTTCCAAATGTTTTCGTCATTTATTTTCGTGTTTAATAATCACTGTCTACCAAAAAGATAGATTACATTTTAACAATTAAAATAAATATAAATTAATGCTAATTATATTTATATCGGTTTTATCGATTACTAAAATATTTTATTATATATTATTCATCTATTATCTTTCATTTACTGTTGTGTCTTTAAAGTTAAATGTTTGTTCAGTAGTTTCATATTTTAGTCTGAAAATTTTTAATATGATTTGGTTGGACATTAAATATTATTTTTTTATTTAATAAAATTTATAAGGAAGTCTTTCTTATGTATGAAAACTATTTCTATATACTGATAAAGATTGTTTTTTTATTTATCTCATGTTAGAGATTGAAAATCAAAAAATGTATTTTTCCTGTTATTTTTTTCTTTATAATTTTGATTTATTATTAATTATATATGTATTTTTCTCGTATCTTGTTAAATAAGTTATGCTTATTATAACTTTTTCAAGTTGTTTTATAGGATTAAAATCGAAATTTCTTATATAGAAAATATTTAAAATTAATTAGGTCGTAAAAATTCAAAATCATAATATGGTTTTGGTTCATTGAGATATCCTCTATAAAGAATAATTTATGTTCTATAAATAAACTTATTTAGTTGGTTTAAATATTTTTATTAAATAGATATTTTTTGATGAAATATAAATACATATTCGTTTTTGATTTTAAATATTTGTATAATCAGTTTGTTTAAGTATTGAATATAAAACTGTCACTTAAATCAAATATGAACGTTTTTAAGAATTTAGAAATTTTTTTAATAGCTTAAATATATAAAAATGAATATGTATATGTAAAATATAATAAATTACAAAATCATTAAGTGTTTTCAATTATTGGGTTTAATGTATTTTATACGGAAGTAAATAGGATTTTAAATACTATTTATTTTTTTTATAAATCTTTAAATATTTTTGTTAAAAGTGTTGACAATATATAATAAATGAATATAATAACATATGAACAGATATTCATATATAAAATAAGGAGAGATGAATATGGCAGCAAAAATTGAAACATGTGAACTTAAACATGTTCACAAAGATATAGTAAAACAAGTACACGATAAAATGCCCGATGAAGAAGAGCTATATGATTTGGCAGAGCTTTTTAAAGTGTTCGGAGACAGTACAAGGATAAAGATTTTAAATGCCTTACTTGTAAGCGAAATGTGTGTATGCGATATTGCAAATATACTAAGTATGACGCAGTCCGCAGTATCTCATCAGCTTAAAAATCTTAAGAATGCAAGGCTTATAAAGAACAGAAAAGACGGAAAGACGGTTTTTTATTCACTTGCCGATGAACATGTGATGACTATACTAAATCAAGGTATAGACCATATAGAAGAATAATTTAATTTTAAAGGAGACATAAAAATGAAAAAGAAATTAAAAATGGACAATATCGACTGTGCACACTGTGCAATGGAAATGGAAGAAGAAATAAGAAAGATTGACGGAGTAAACAGTGCAAACATCAACTTCATGCTTCAAAAACTTACTTTGGATGCGGACGATGAAAGATTTGATGAAATTTTAGAAAAGGCAAAAAAGGCTGTCAAAGGAGTAGATGAAGACGCAGTAATCTTATAGACATAAGAGGAAAAGGTGAAAACATGGATAAGCAGAAAAAACAACTTTACAAAATCATAGTGGCTTTAATACTTTTCTTTCTCGGTTTTTTTCTAAAAAATGAAACCGCACAGAGCGTATTGTATTTGGCGGCTTATGTACTTGCCGGGTATGATGTATTATTAAAAGCCGTTAAAAATATATCAAAAGGGAAGGTATTTGACGAAAACTTTCTTATGGCAATCGCGTCAATCGGCTCTATAGTATTAAGCGACTATGCCGAGGGTGCTGCGGTTATGCTATTCTACCAAGTAGGGGAATATTTCCAAAGCTATGCGGTAAATAAATCCAGAAAGTCCATAGGAGATTTGATGGATATATGCCCTGATTATGCAAATATAGAAAAAGACGGACAAATAATCCAAGTAGACCCTGATGATATAGAAATCGGTAATGAAATTATAGTAAAACCGGGAGAGAAAGTTCCGTTGGATGGTATTATCATAAATGGTAATTCAACTCTCGATACTTCGGCTTTGACCGGAGAATCCGTTCCGAGAGAAGTCTGTGAAGGAGACGAAATCTTAAGCGGCTGTATAAATCTAAATGGTATTTTAAGGATAAAAGTAACCAAAGAATTCGATGAATCCACTGCGGCTAAAATACTTGAACTTATTGAAAATGCGAGCAGTGAAAAATCCAAGGCTGAAAACTTTATAACGGTATTTGCGAGATATTATACACCTATAGTGGTTACATGTGCATTGCTTCTTGCAGTACTTCCTCCTTTGATACTCGGTGAAGCTTTCAGCTCATGGATATACAGGGCTCTTATATTCCTTGTTATATCTTGTCCTTGTGCTCTTGTTATATCTATACCTCTCGGTTTCTTCGGCGGTATAGGTGCTGCAAGCAGCAGCGGGGTTTTAGTCAAAGGTTCAAACTACTTGGAAGCACTCTCAAAAAGTGAAATAATGGTATTCGATAAAACAGGTACGCTTACAAAAGGCGTATTCAAAGTAGAAGAAATAAATAATGAAGACGGTGTCGATGTTGATGAACTGATAGAAATTACGGCTTACGGGGAAGCTTTCTCAAATCACCCAATAGCTTTATCCGTAAAGGAAAGATATGGTAAGGATATCGATAATAACAGAGTAAGCGACGTAAAAGAGCTGGCTGGTTTCGGAGTCAAGGCTGTTGTCGATGAAAAAGAAGTTTTGGTCGGTAAATATGCTTTAATGAAAGAAAATAATATTGACGCATCGGAAGCAGATAGTATCGGGACCGTACTTTATGTAAGTAAAGACGGAAAATTCCTCGGAAGTCTTGTTTTAAGAGATGAAATAAAGGAAGATTCCAAAGAGGCAATAAAATCTCTTAAAGAAGCAGGGATAAAGAAGACTGTCATGCTTACCGGAGATAAAAAAGAAATCGGCGAATATGTAGGAAAAGAGCTTGGGCTCGATGAAGTTTATACTGAACTCCTTCCTATAGATAAAGTAAACAAAGTAAAAGAACTCATGGATAAGAAGTCTGAAAACGGAAAACTTGTGTTCGTCGGTGACGGACTTAACGATGCCCCTGTCCTCACTATGGCTGATATAGGTATAGCGATGGGCGGACTCGGAAGTGACGCCGCAATAGAAGCGAGTGACATCGTCATAATGACAGATGAACCAAGCAAGATAATGACGGGGTATAAGATTTCCAAGAAGACACTTAGTATCGTCAAAGAAAATATATTCATTGCATTATTTGTGAAAATCGGAGTCATGGCTCTCGGTGCATTGGGACTTGCAAATATGTGGGAAGCGATTTTCGCGGACGTCGGGGTGGCAGTTATAGCGATACTTAATTCTATCAGAGTTTTAAGGTACAGAGGATAAAGGTATCACTTTAAAATATCAAATAAAGAGCAGTTTCATCTGCTCTTTTTTTATATAAATGTTCATTATCGTCATAATATCCTTAAATGTTTATATTTAAAAGTATATAATCGTGAATATATATTTTCTTTTGAATAAATAATGGACAAATGGTATTAATAGTAGATATGAATTAGTTATTTTAAGGGCGCGGAATCTCGCAAAGCGAGGCGTAGTGCCCGAAAGAGAGCTGTCGATATAAAAATTAAAATAAGATTAAAATTTATAAAAGTTGCAATTTTTTTCTTAAATGGTATTGACAATAAATCTAAGTGTGCTAAAATACTATTAGCACTCAGGAAAGATGAGTGCTAATGAATAGAAGAGTAAGAAAATAATATAAATTATTAGGAGGAGTGAGTAAAAAATGAAATTACAACCACTTGGCGACAAAGTCGTGATAAAAGTAAAGGAAGAAGAAAAAACTACAGCAACAGGTATCATCTTACCTGATACAGCGAAGGAAAAACCTGTAATGGGTGAAATCGTTGCGGTTGGTTCCGGTGAAATCGTAGACGGTAAAAAAGTTGCATTAGACGTAAAAGAAGGCGACACTGTTATTTATTCCAAATATGCAGGTTCTGAAGTTAAATTGGAAGGCGAAGAATATCTTATTTTAAGACAAAGCGATATTTTAGCTATAGTAAAATAATTAGAGAGTAAGGAAAGGTGATATAAAATGGCAAAAGAAATTAAACATGGTATAGAAGCAAGAGAAGGTTTAAGAGCAGGTGTAGATAAATTAGCGGATACAGTTAAAGTAACACTCGGACCAAGAGGAAGAAACGTTGTTTTGGGTAAAAGTTTCGGTTCTCCGATAATCACAAACGACGGTGTAACTATCGCAAGAGAGATCGAACTTGAAGACCAATTTGAAAATATGGGAGCACAGCTTGTAAAAGAGGTTGCTACAAAGACAAATGATGTTGCCGGGGACGGTACAACAACCGCTACTATCCTTACACAGTCAATAATCAACGAAGGTCTTAAAAACGTAACTGCCGGTGCTAACCCAATGATACTTAAAAAAGGTATCGAAAAAGCAGTTGACACTTTCGTGGAAGAACTAAAGAAAATTTCAAAACCTGTAGAAGGCAAAAAAGCTATAGCACAAGTTGCTGCTATTTCTTCAGCTGATGAAACTGTAGGCGAACTTATTTCAGAAGCTATGGAAAAAGTAGGTAACGACGGTGTTATCACGATAGAAGAAGGTAAGTCAATGAAAGTTGAACTTGAATTTACCGAAGGTATGCAGTTCGACAGAGGTTATTTATCTGCTTATATGGCAACAGATGTTGAAAAAATGGAATGTGTATACGACAAACCATACATCCTTTTAACTGATAAGAAAATCGGTAACATGCAGGAAATCTTACCTGTATTAACTGAATTACAGCAAGCAGGCGGTAATTTATTAATTATTGCCGATGATATCGAAGGTGAAGCACTTTCTACATTGATAGTCAATAAACTTAGAGGTGTAATCAACTGTGTAGCTGTAAAAGCTCCGGGCTTCGGTGACAGAAGAAAAGCTATGTTGGATGATTTAGCTATTTTAACAGGCGGTACTGTAATCAGTGAAGAACTTGGTATGGACCTTAAATCAACAACACTTGATATGTTAGGTAGAGCAAGTCAAGTAAGAGTTGACAAAGAAAATACAATTATCGTTGAAGGTAAAGGTGACCAAGATAAAATAGAAGACAGAAGAAGTCAAATCAAAGCACAAATCCCTGAAACTACTTCAGAATATGATAAAGAAAAATTACAGGAAAGACTCGCTAAACTTTCAGGCGGCGTAGCAGTTATCCAAGTCGGTGCTGCGACAGAAACCGAAATGAAAGAAAAGAAATACAGGATCGAAGATGCTCTTAACGCTACAAGAGCTGCGGTTGAAGAAGGTATAGTACCGGGAGGCGGCAGCGCAATGATAGCTACTATCCCTGCAATCGACAAATTGATTGCTTCTCTTGAAGGAGACGAAAAGACAGGTGCTTCTATCATCAGAAGAGCTGTTGAAGCTCCAATCAGACAAATCGCTTACAACGCAGGAGTTGAAGGAAGTGTAGTAGTTGATAAATTATTGAATGAAGAAAAAGGCAAAGGTTTCGACGCTTATAACTTTAAATATGAAGATATGTTTGAAGCAGGTATCGTAGACCCAACCAAAGTTTCAAGATCGGCTATGCAAAATGCAGCAAGTGTAAGTGCGATGTTCTTGACAACAGAAGCAAGTGTTGCTGATATCAAATCAGAAGAAAACGCTCCTCAAATGACACCTCCTATGATGTAATAATCCGAACTTTTAAGAGATAAAAAGTTCCAAAAATCTCCGCTGGGCGCGGTGCCTTCGTTCGATTGGATTTTTAATCTTCGATTAAAACAATCTCACGGAGTGATATATAGTTTGTGGAACATGGGAATTATAAAATAATTTAAAACTAAAAGCTCTCCAAATTATTGGAGAGCTTTTTATTATGAAAAGGTAAATTATTAATATAGTTTTGATTTATATTGTTTATTAATAATTATATAATATACTGTTTATATAATGTATAGTGATTTTTAATATAAAAAGATTATTATACTAAATATTTGTACTATTATAATTTAAAACAGCATTATCAAAGTAGACTTTAAATTTACTTATAAAAAAGAAATTTTTTAGTTTTTGATATAATAAGTCTTTTTTTGTATCATTATATTTATTGTAAATAATATATAAAAAGATGTATTTGTAGAATATAAATCCCATATTTGAGATATTTGTTTTTGTATCATCTTTATTTAATATATCAAGCACTTCATCATATTCATTTAATATCATCAGCATTCTGCATTTTTCAAATAAACCTATATATGACTTTGGGTCATAATTTCTTATTATATTTAAATAATCTTCTTTTTCTTCGCTATTTAGTTCTATACTGTGATTATGATTATTTATGATATTGAATTTCACTTTTGCAAAAGATATTTCTTCCGATGTTTCATCAAGTTTATTGATATCCTTTATAGCTTTATTTAGGCTTATTTCTTTGAGTTCGTATTTTATGATGATTTTATTTAGATAATAGTTTTCGTTTTTATCAGTGTCTTTGATTTTATTTAAGCTATCCAGTTTCTTTTTCATCACCTTTTTATATAAGTCATCGGATATACCTAAATTTATCAAAAATAAAATTATATCCAAAGCGGCAGGTATAAGTATCAAAGGTAAGAAAATATAACTCTTAAAAAAGATACTGATAAGGATAAGTATTATAAATATAAATATGTTTTTAATTAGCTTTAAATTAATATTTTTAAAATTTAAATTCATTAAATAAAAATCTTTATCAAAATAATACATTTTTATTACTCCTATTGAAAAAAGTTTTTCATTTTGTTATAATTCATATATAACATAAATATTATATGATTGTCAATAAAAATTTTAGTTACGGAGAAACAAAGATGAATAAAGTTGAAGAAAGACAAATAAAAATAATGGAGATAATAAAAAAACATAAGCATATTACCATAAACGAGCTGGGAGAAATGCTGGGGGTATCTCATCTTACTATCAGAAGAGATTTAAAAGTTTTGGAGGAAAGAGAAAATATTTCCATTGCTTACGGAGGTATAGTTTTCAGCAAAGAAGAGTTTGCTCATTTTTCCAAAAGAGAACTGGAAAATTTAAACTTTAAGTCCGAAATATCCGTAAAGGCGGTGGATTATGTAGAGGATAATGATATCATTTATATAGGAGGAGGGAGCACGTGTATAGAATTTGCAAAAGTACTTCTTTCGAACAAATACGATTACAATCTGAATATAGTCACCAGCTGTGTAAATGTGGCAAGGACAGTATCTAAAATGCCTTCGGTAAATGTTACCCTGCTGGGGGGAAGCCTTATCAATGAGAATGAAAGCATGGTATCTTTGTTCTCTTTGGATATAATAAAAAATTTGAATTTTAATAAATCATTTATAGGCTGTTTGGGACTTACCAATGAAAAAGGGGCAATGTTTATAGATTTGACTTTGGCACAAATAAAAAAGATAGTAGCTAAAAATTCTCAGGAAGTAATACTTATGTGTGACTATAATAAAATCGGGAAGCAGTCCATGGCAACGGGGCTTGAGATAGATGATATAGATGTAATAATCACAAATAAAGAGGCATCTGATATAGATGAGCTTCAAAAAATTAAAAATCATAATGTAAAAATAGATTTGGTTTAAAAGAATGTACAATAACATATGTTTAGCATATGTTATTTTTTTATCATAATATCGGAATTATGATAAAATATTATCAAAAATAATGAAAAACTATTGACATAATAATACATGTATAATATAATTTTTACAAAACAGGGAGGAAAAACCATGTTAATCGATTTTATACCTGAAAACTTTATCAAAGTTATAGATAGTGTAGAAAATTTTGAAGAAGCAGTTAGGTCTGCGGGGGAAATATTACTGGATAACGGGATTATCAAAGAAAGCTACATAGAAAAAATGATAGAAGTAGCTAAGACGCAAAAGTATATTGTCATTGCTCCTCATATCGCAATGCCTCATGCAAGACCGGAAGACGGTGTTATAAAAAATGGGATGTCTATGCTTTATATAAAAGACGGCGTGGATTTTGGTCACAGTGAGCACGATCCCGTAAAAGTCGTATTTGCACTTGCCGGGAAAAGTCATGACAGCCATTTGGAGCTTTTGTCAAAATTATGTGAGGTTTTGGATGAAGAAGTTTTTGTCGAAGAGTTATTAAATGCAGAGAGTAAGGAGCAGATTATAGAACTTTTATCAAAATAAATCAAAGGAGGTGTGAAAAATGAAGTTACCTATCAGGATCTTATGTGTTTGCCAAATGGGGCTTGGGAGTTCTGTTATGCTGAAGCTTAATATTCAAAAAGCGGTTAAAGAGCTTGGCGTTGATGCTACTGTGGACAGCTGTAATGCTTCTCTTGCCAAAGGGCTTATGGACGGTGTGGATCTAATAATAACAAATTCCGATGTGGCGCCTGTAGTAAGGGAATACGGGAAGCCTATCATCGAACTTGTCAATATGGTAAGCAAAAAAGAATTGGCAGAAAAGTTAGGAGAATATGTAAAAAATAATAGTTAAATAAAATTAAGGGGTACAATATGGATTTATTAATTAAAGTCGTTACACAGTTTTTCGGAAACGGAACGATAGTCCTCGGGCTCGTTGCTCTTATAGGGTCTATCCTTCTAAAGAAAAAGGGAAGCGAAATACTGTTATCGACTATAAAATGTATGTTAGGATTTGCAATAATGGACGGAGGAAGTACTCTGCTTCTAAATGCTATGGGTCCTTTAAAGGAATGTATATTCCAAGGACTTAACACTAAAGGTGTACTTCAGCAGATGTGGCCGGCTTATGTAGCCTGCTCCGAAAATTTTGCGGGAGAAATAGCGATAGTTTTCCTTCTTTCAATGTTAGTAAACGGTATTCTGGTTAGATTTACCAAACATAAAGGTTTTGCTTTAACGGTTCATCTTCAGCTATTCGTTGCGGCGATGTTTGTGGCATTCCTTCATGTAACTACTCTTCCTACAATATGGATAATCATAATATCTACTATCGGAAGCGGTATTTACAACTGGATAGCAGTAGGTGTTTCTCATTATTATATGAAGAAGACGGATATGACCGATGAATTTGGTTTATTTGTTTTCTGTAACTGGGGTATGGCTTTATCCGAACTTATTTCTAAAATCATCGGTAAAGGCAAAGATGCGGAAGATATCAATTTCCCTGAATCTTTGATGTGGTTAAAAGATACTTTCACTGCCATTACCATAACGATGTTTATAAATTACTTTATATTTGGTATGATCGCAGGCGTTGATTTTGTTTCAAAATTGGCAGGAGATCAATTCTGGTGGTTATTCCTATTCTTACAATCATTGTCGTTCTCTGCCGGACTTGCAGTAATACTTTACGGAGTTAAGATGTTTATCGCAGAAATAATACCTGCGTTTGTCGGTATAGCGGACGCGATACTTCCCGATGCGGTAGTAGGTTTAGATTATCCTACGGCATTTCAGTTCTCTCCAACGGCTGTAATGTTCGGGTTTATCGCAAATTTGCTTGGTTCTTTATGCGCAACTGTACTTATGGTAGTTGTGGGGATGCCTGTATTGGTAGTTCCCGGTATACAAGGACAGTTTTTCGAAGGTGCGATAGTCGGTGTGTTCGGAAATCGTATAGGCGGTCTTAGAGTAGCCTTGGCTGCATCTTTCTTATATGGGTTCATAACGCTGTTCCTAATTTCATTCATTGCTCCTTCAAGCGGAGTTCTTATAGAAGCGGGTGCGTTCTTTGAAAGTGCTGAATTCGCAATACTTCCACTGATTGTTCAAAAAATCGTTATGTTGTTTTAACTAAGGAGAATAATCGTTATGAAATATATTATGACAGCCAGAGGTAAAATTAAAGACAGTGAACTGGGATTTACCTATGAACATGAGCATTTATATACATACTTGCCTCAAAAGGACGGGAGTATGGATTATGAGGTCACACAAATAGACAATATGGAAAAGGACCTCAATGAAATCAAAGAGCTGGGGTGCAGGAGTATAGTAGATGCCAGTGCGATAGGTATGGGAAGAAATGCAGAATTTTTAAAGGCGTTGTCAATAAGGACAGGAATGAATGTTATTTGTACAACAGGATTTTACAGAGATGAGTATGTTCCCGATGTAATAAAAGACATGAGTGACAGTAAAGTTTTTGATTTAATTATGAACGAAATAAATAACGGGATAGGTTACACAGGGATAAGACCCGGAATGATAAAAATTGGTATAAGCAAAAATGTTATTACAGATGAAGAATACAGACTCGGTAAAATAATGTGTGCGGTACAGAGGGAAACCGACTTGCCTTTTTATGTGCATTTTACAGACGGCACTTGTGCAGTGGATACCGCGAAATATTTGATTGACAGCGGGGCTGTGAAAGAAAAACTCATACTCGGCCATGTAGATGTTCCCGAAGACAGGATTTATTTGGAGACATTATGCAGTCTTGGTGTTAATGTTTCGATGGATAAATTCGGAAGGGATCATTCTAATCATGATAAAAATAAAGTAAATATAGTAAAATATCTGCTTGGCAAAGGATATTTGAAGCAAATACTAATAGGCGGAGATATGGGCAATACGAAGTATCTGCATAGTTACTCGGGAGAGCCGGGGCTTAGTTATATAATAAAAGAGCTTATTCCTTACATGGAAGATATGGGAATAAATAAAGAGGATATACGTATGATATTCGAGGGTAATCCTTCAAAGATATTTTCGGTGTAGATTTCCCCTCCTTAAAAATTAAAATTGTTAAAAGTGCACTTTTAATCTATTTAAATCCTTTTAAATATTGACAATCCAATATTTTAAACTTATAATAATACTACTTGATTTAAAAGTAAGTAAGAGGAGTAGGTTTTACATCATATAAGGGAGAAAATGCCGTGACTGGAAGCGTTTTTTATGCTCTGTAACTCTGAATAACAACTTACGTAAATTACTTTTGAATTTTAATAAAGCGGGTATTATACCAATTAGGGTGGCACCGCGGGAAAATGAATTCTCGTCCCTGACATTTTTATTAATGTCGGGGACTTATTTTTATATAGAAAGGATAAAAAATGGGAAATAAAATATTTGCGCCAAAGGGAACAAGAGATATCCTTCCGAGTGAAGTAAAAGCCTGGGAAATGGTGGAAGGAAAAATCAAGGAAATATGTTCTGTCTTTAATTATAAACAAATAAGGGTGCCTGATTTCGAACATTATGCACTGTTTGACAGAGGGGTAGGAGAGTCTACCGATATAGTAAGCAAGGAGATGTATACGCTGAACCACAGGGGAAGCGATGTTTTCGCTCTAAAACCCGAAGGGACAAGCTCTGTTATAAGAGCATTTATAGAACATGGTATGAATAGCGGTATCACTCCGACGAAGCTATATTACATCACTTCATGTTTCAGGAGCGAAAGACCTCAAAAGGGCAGACAGCGTCAGTTCCACCAATTCGGTATCGAAGCCATAGGCTCATACTCCGCAGGCATGGACGCGGAAGTTATCATGTTAGTTGATACTTTGTTCAGCGAACTTAAAATAAAAGGACTGGAACTTAGGATAAACAGCGTTGGATGTCCGAAGTGCAGGAGCGACTATTACGAAAGACTTAAAAATTTCGTAGAGCCTTTTAAAAATGAACTCTGTGAAGATTGTCAGGACAGACTTAATAAAAATCCCATGAGGATCTTAGACTGCAAAAACGAGCACTGCAAGACTTTACTGAAAGACGCACCGTTGATGGTGGATTATCTGTGCGAGGACTGCAGCGAACATTTTGAAAGTGTCAAAGAATATTTGAAATCTGCAGGTATAGATTTCGTCGTGGATCCCAAAATAGTAAGAGGACTTGATTATTATACGCAGACCGCTTTTGAATTCGTTTCTACGGATTTGGGTTCACAGGGGACCGTATGCGGAGGCGGAAGGTATAACGGTCTTGTTAAGATGATAGGCGGAAGCGATACTCCGGGTGTTGGTTTCGGACTGGGACTTGAAAGACTTATGCTGATAATGGAAGAGCAGGGACTTTTAGACGATTTAGAAGAAGATATTATGGATATATACTTGGCGCCTGTGGGAAAAGACGCATTAAAGATAGCCTTCAAATCTTTCAGAGAGCTTACAAAGAGCGGTATAAAGTCCGGTATAGACGTAATGGACAGAAGCCTTAAGGCTCAGATGAAATACGCAAATAAAGTAAATACAAAATATACTGCCATTTTGGGTGAAGATGAACTTAATAAAGGGGTTTATACTCTAAGAAACATGTCAACAAAAGAGCAGGAAGAAATCAAAATAGAAGATTTAACGGATTATATAAAAGGGAGTTTAGGAGAGTAAATATGGATAAGAGTAAAACAAGCTTCAGAACATGTATGTGTGCTGAAATCACAAAAGAAGATTTAGGAAAGAAAGTTACGCTGTCCGGCTGGGTACAAAGAAGAAGAGACCTTGGCGGAGTTATTTTCATTCATTTGAGAGACAGAAGCGGTATCATGCAGCTTGTAGCCAACAGTGAGCTTAATAAGGAAGTTTTTGAGACTGCTGAAAATGTAAGGAATGAATATGTTTTGAAAGTAAGCGGAGAAGTCGTCCTAAGAGACGAAGAAAATTTCAATCCAAACATCAAAACGGGAGAACTTGAACTAAAGCTTGACACCATGGAAGTACTTGACAGTGCAAACACTCCTCCGATTTATATCGACGAAAGTGACAATGCAAACGAAGCGACAAGACTTGAATATAGATTTCTTGATTTAAGAAAAGATAAGATAAAGAACAACCTAATCACAAGAGCAAAGACTTGTTCGGTGGTAAGAAATTTCTTAGACAGCGAAGGTTTCCTTGAAATAGAAACACCTTTCCTCGGTAAACCTACACCTGAAGGGGCAAGAGACTTCCTTGTACCAAGCAGGATAAGAAAAGGCAAATTCTTCGGGCTTCCTCAGTCACCTCAATTATTCAAACAAATATTGATGGTTTCGGGAATGGACAGATATTATCAGATAGTAAAATGTTTCAGAGATGAAGACTTGAGACAGGACAGACAGCCTGAATTTACTCAAATAGACCTTGAAATGAGTTTTGTTGATGTGGATGATGTAATCGACGTGAATGAAAGACTCGTTAAGAAAGTATTCAAAGAAATCATCGATTACGATATTGAAACTCCTATAATGAGGATGGAATTCTCCGAAGCAATGGACAGGTTCGGTTCCGATAAGCCCGATACCAGATTTGGCATGGAACTTTTCGATTTGAGCGATATTCTTAAAGACTGTAAATTCAATGTATTTGCGGGACCTATCAAAAACGGCGGAAGCGTAAGAGCCATAAATGCAAAAGGTCTTGCAAACTTCTTCTCAAGAAGAGATATAGATGCTTTGGTTGATTATGTGAAAACTTACGGAGCTAAGGGGCTTGCATGGATTGCGGTGAACGAAGACGGTTCCATAAAATCACAAATAACAAAATTCTTAAGCGAAGAAGAAACAAAGGGTATATTAGACAGAGCTAAAGCTGAAAACGGAGATATAGTATTCATCGTTGCTGATAAGAATAAAGTAGTTTACGATTCACTCGGTAATTTAAGACTTCACATAGCTAAAAAAGCCGAAATCAAAATGGATGAAGGATTTAATTTCTTATGGGTAACAAACTTCCCTATGTTCGAATATGATGAAAACGAAAAGAGATATAAAGCAATGCATCATCCTTTCACCGCTCCTATGGATGAAGACTTGGATAAATTGGAAAGCGAGCCCGGAGAAGTCAGAGCAAAAGCCTACGACCTGGTTGTAAACGGAGTTGAAATGGGAGGCGGAAGCATAAGGATACACTCGGGAGAAGTTCAGCAGAAAGTATTCAACGTACTTGGCTTCAGCGATGAAGAAGCTGAAAATAAATTCGGTTTCTTGCTTAAGGCACTTAAGTACGGAACTCCGCCTCACGGAGGATTGGCATTTGGTCTTGACAGGATGATAATGCTTCTTGTAGATACGGAAAATATCAGAGACGTCATCGCATTTCCTAAGACACAAAATCATACATGCCTTATGTCGGATGCTCCTAGCATCGTAAGCGAAGAACAGCTGGAAGAGCTTGGGATAGAAGTGACCGACGAGGAAGAATAAAAATGGATAAGAAGCAAATAGACAGGATAAACTTCCTTGCAAAAAAGAAAAAGGCAGAAGGTCTTACAGAGGAAGAATTAAAAGAACAGCAGGAACTGTATAAAATTTATCTGGGTAATATCAGAAAAAATTTTAAAAGCACCGTAGATAGTATAGTAGTAGAAAAAGAAGACGGGAGCAAAGTTCCCATTAAAGAATTCAATAAAAAGAATAAAAACTAAATTACCGCGCTTTTGAGCGCGGTTTTTTTAGAGTATGGAAAAATAAAAATTAAATATATTAATTTTTAGGAGACGATAAAAATATTCTATTTACGAAGGTTGGCTCCGAAAATACCTCCTATGAGAGATACCAAAAGAAGCACAGGCATTTTTAAGAAAAATGTCATTATGCTGAATGTACCTTCGCTTATCAAAAGATTTATTAAAAGCAGGATTATTATAAATATAAATCCGCTGAACAAACCGTAGAGATATCCTTTTGCACTCGTTCTTCTTCCCGCATGGACGCTTGCTATAAACAGACTTAAGTTTAGCAGGATATAAAGACCTCCCGACTGTACGCTTACGGGGAAGTCAAAAAAGTACATCAAAAGAGAGAAAATAAACACGCTTATGACCGCGAAAATACTTCCCAGTATGACCGCATGAAGTAAGCTATTCATATTGTTACTATTCGTCATGATAAAATTCCTTTCGTTATTTCTTATAATTTCTTATATTAAATATTTATTACTTTCTCACTCAATTCATTACAATTTTTATTATTATGTGTTAAAATCTATATATATTTTTTTAAGGAATGTAAATAGTGGAATATAAAATATTTAAACAAAAGACATCAGACAATATAAACTATGATTTTATAGATAATTTAACCAAGCAATTCGATATATCTTATTTGAGTGCACTCCTTTTGAGCATAAAAGGATTTAGTGCTTTCGGGGAAGTTGAGACTTACTTAAATCCGAACATATCCGACCTTTACGACCCTTTTCTCTTTAAGGATATGAAAAAGGTAATGGAAAGATTAAAGGAAGTCATCAGAAACAGGGAAAAAGTAGTTATATTTTCCGATTACGACTGCGACGGAGTTACTTCAAGCATTATCCTTTATAAAGTTTTAAGTTTCATGAAGATAGATACAAAAATCATGATACCAAACAGGTTCACGAACGGTTACGGACTAAGTGATGAAAGCATGGAGATGATAATAGACGAAGAGCCTTCACTCGTTATAACTACGGATAACGGGATAACTTCCGTGGAAGAAGTGGAGATATTAAAAGATAGCGGTATAGATATAATAATCACCGACCACCATACTCCCCCCGAAGTGCTGCCTCAGGCTTATGCAATCATAAATCCTAAGGTAGAGGGCGATAATTACCCTTTCAGCGAGTTATGCGGTGCGGGGGTTGCTTTTAAGATTGCCTGCGCGGCAGTAAAATTCTTCGAGCTCGATTTTGATATATCGGAGATACTCGTTTTTGCCATGATAGGTACCATAGCAGATATAGTATCATTAAAAAGCGAAAACAGGACCATAGCTTCTTTGGGGCTTGAGCTGATTAGAAAAACAAATAACAAGGGCTTGAATGCTCTGATTAAAAAATCCGATTTGGATAAGAATAAGTTAAACTGCGGCAACATCGGTTTTCAGATAGGTCCGAGGATAAATGCCGCGGGGAGGCTTGATGACGCCAAAAAAGCGGTCAGGTTATTCCTAAGCGAGGACGAAAAGGAAGTAGATATTTTATCTGATGAGATGTGTGGGTATAATGACCAAAGAAAAGATATAGAGGAAAGTATATTTAAAAAAAGCGAAGAGTACATAAAGGAAAATGACTTACTTGAAACCTCGTTGATACTATATGTTTACGGAGAAGATTTCAACGAGGGGGTAATGGGAGTTGCGGCAAGTAAAATATGCGATAAATATAATCGTCCCGTTGTCATAATGAGTGACACGGAGGACGGACTTATAAAGGCTTCATGCAGGAGCATAACGGGATTTGACATATTTAAATGTCTGGATAACAGCAGAGAATTGTTTTCTAAATTCGGTGGTCACAGTGCCGCCGCGGGATTTAGTATCGAAAGAGAAAATTTGGACAGGTTGATCGAAGAAACAAACGAATATGCAAAAAAAAGGAAAATAGAAAACTTGTTTTATAAAAGAGTTTACTATGATACACCGGCAATCCCTTCAAACTTAAATGTAAAGACTTCTTTGGAACTTGAGAAGTTTGCACCCTTCGGGATAGGAAATTCCAGAAGTATATTATGTTTAAGAGATGTGAAGCTTACCAATGTAAGAGCGATAGGTAAGGACGGAGCTCATCTTAAATTCAGCGTCCTTTATAACGGGAATTATTATGATGCAATAGGTTTTTCCATGGGGCATTACGTTAGAGATTATGACTTTACTAAGTCATTTGATATAGTCTTCACGATGTCAGTGAACTCCTATAAGGGAAACGAAAAACTCCAGTTTGAAATAAAGGATATGGATTATCACGATGTGGATCTAAAAGAGTATGACAAGGCTTATTACAATAATTTTATAAAGAATTTAGATAATGAGGATTACTTTTATCCCGAAGAAGAAAAGCTTCCTTATTCGTTTGAAACGATAATCGAAGAATATAAAGACAAAGTCTTAATAATATATAATAGAGACACTTTTTTAAGACTCATAAAATATCTGAGATTTAAAAATTATGATTATAAGATATCTTACAATGAACTTGAAAAAGAGGAAAACAAAATAAATGTACTGGTGCTTCCCGTAAGTGAGATAGGGGAAGATGAAGTCGTTATACTTGACAGACCCGAGTTTAACGATTATGAAAGCGAAGTTTATAAGAGTGCAAAGATAAAATATTTAAAGACATCAAAGCCAATGAGAAGCGTTAAAATAACGAGAACTTTCTTTTTATATCTTTACAGGAAATTTAAACTTTTAAAAATAACGGGTAATAATATATATGAGTTTATCAATAATATAAGGAATGAAAGCGACGTCGAGATAAATTATTTTACGGTAAGGCTTGCACTCGACATAATGAAAGAAATGAATATATTGAATTATTCTTTGGAAAATGATAAACTAAGCTTGTCGTTTAAAAAAGTAAATTCAAAAAGCGATATAGAAAAAACTAAAATAATGAAAAAGTTAAATAACAGGTAGGGGATTAAATATGGATTTAAAAGAAAAGATAAGAGTAATAGAAGATTTTCCGAAAGAGGGTATAAGCTTTAAAGATATAACGACTCTTGTAAAAGATAAAGAAGCTCTAAATTATACAATAAATGCGTTATGCGATTTGATAGACGGAGAAGTGGATTTGATAGTCGGACCGGAGTCTAGAGGATTTATCTTCGGTACCGCTGTAGCTTATAAAATAGGAGCGGGTTTCGTTCCCGTAAGAAAGCCCGGAAAACTTCCGGCTGAAACCATAAGCTATACTTATGACCTTGAGTACGGGACCGACACTATTGAGATACATAAGGATGCGATAAAAAAAGGTGACAAAGTCGTAATAATAGATGACCTTATTGCAACCGGAGGGACTTTACAGGCAAGTGCAAAAGCCATAGAAATGCTTGGCGGAGAGATAGTTTCCATTGTATCTTTAATGGAACTTACGGGTCTGAACGGAAGAGATAAATTAAAGGGCTACGATGTAAAAACATTGGTTCAATACGAATTTTAAGGTAGGAAGTGATTTATATGATTACACCAAAATTACTGAAATTAATATATACATTTTCAGTGTATCTTGCTTTGGCGGGAATACTTATTTTCGCTCTTCTAAAGATAAAGAAATTAATGGATAATAAGGGAAAACCGAACTTGGATGAGAATATAGTTCAGAACAATACTCCTAAGATACTGACTTTAAGCCAAAGTCAGCTCAGTAAATCTCTTACTGTAAGATATTTTTCGATATTCACATTCTCGGGATTTCTTCTTGTATTCGGGTTTATGGGTATACAGACCCTTGCAAATCATATCACGATGAAACCCAGCGTAGTGATAAGTTTTCTTTTGGGACTTACGGGGCTTGTTATATTTGCCCTTGTTGAGTATGCCATAGACCTTATGGTCAAACACGACGCTATATTTTCCGCAAATACAGTAGGGCTGGAAGCCTTGGTTTATAAGGATATAAAGGCTAAAAGAGGCGCTATGGGAAAAGTCAGGGTTTCGATAAATGATGAAGTCATCGAGTTTGAAGCCGTAACAAATGCTGAAGTGACTCTTCGTAAAGGTTCTAAAGTGAAGATAACGAATTCTCTCAGCGATACATGCGTAGTCGTGGAATAAAAAAAAACGCCTTTAGGCGTTTTTTTTATTATTATTTATATGTAAACAGTTTATTTGGTTAAATCATAACTTATCTCTGTCAAGTGATAAATATTTTCCAAAGGGTAAGTCCCGTCCAATAATACGGTTATCCAGTGTTCTTTATTCATATGATAAGCGGGAAGGATACCCTTTTCATTCCTCAGAGAACCTATGAGTTCGGGAGGACATTTTAAGTTTATTGTGTCGATACTGCCTTCCCCTTTGATATTTAGTCTCTTTTTTTCGATGTTCATTACCAGAGCAAACCATTTGTTGTTATATTTATGCCTGAAAACTTCGTAGTCGGGAGTATTCTCCCACGGATGATCCGCTTCGATATGATAATTTTCTTTTATAAATTTATGTATATCATCTTTATATGACACAGTTTTCTCCTTGTGTATCCTTTTAAATAAATTAAAGCTTGTTTTAAATATTTAAGTATTCATTGTATTCTTTAGTTTTTCTCTTTATTATTTCATCTATATCTCTTATATAAATATTAGTATCCTTAGTCGTGTCTACTCGGTATGTCTTATCGTTCGTTTTATCGAATACTTTGCCCGCACCTCCGGCACCGAGGGCAAGTATGGTGCTTTTGTTTTTCATTGTTTTGATGTTATAAATACATTCTCTGCCTCTTTTTGAAAATCCGACGTTTTCTCCCATACATAGGCTTTGTTTTTGTTTATAAAGGTAATAAGGATAATATCCGTTTTTATCAAGTATTTCAAAACAATCTTTTTGAACTTGGTAAAAGTCTTTATCTTCGTATTTTATATTATCCATATCACTCGACCTTTTAAGAGATAAGGTATGGATAGTAATATTATCCGCTTCTAAATCTATCAGTGTCTTTACTTCATTTATAAAATCCGAAATACTGTCTGAATTAAGCCCCATTATAAGGTCGGAGTTTAGTGTGAAGTTATATTGTTTTATAAGGTCTGCTGCTTTATAGAATACATCGGGAGATATATCTCTGTTAAAGTTATCAAGGACGTCTTTACTCATTGACTGAGGGTTTAAGCAGACCCTGCTTACCTTATTGTTATTTAATATACTGAGCTTTTCTTTTGTAAGCATATCCGCACGCCCGAGTTCGTAAGTAAATTCTATATTTTTATCTTTGATTATATTTTTTAAAATGGAGCTTATAAGCTTATGTGTAAGTTCTTCATTTAATATCCCGGGAGTTCCTCCGCCTATATAGATACTGTCTAAAATGACATCATTTTTATTTATCACTTCCGATATCATCTTGATTTCTCTTATAAGGCAGTTTACATAATCATCTAAAACGGTATCGTTACTTCTGCATATCTTTGAGGGAAAAGAACAGTAAGAACATTTTGCGGGGCAAAAGGGGATATGTATATAAAGGCTTGATTTATTGTCGTCAATGAGCTCTTTTTGAGTTTCCTTTGTCTTAAGCAGGAGTTCTATTTTATTTATGTCCATAAGATAATCGTTTCTAAGTATATCTATCAGCTCTTCTCTGCTTTTATCCTTATATAAATCCAGGATATTTATAGGCTTTACCCCTGTAAGTATACCGTAGGGGAAAGTTTTATTTGTTTGTTCTCTCAAGGCGTTGTAGACCGCTTTTTTTGTTGCGTTTTTTAAGGATATATTTATCTCTTCTTTATATATTTTATCTTTATACTCTAAATATACAAAATTACCCTGAGAGTATAATTTCATTTTTATGTCTTTATACTTATCAGGGTAAAATAGCTGAAGTATTTCACGAACGTGAATTTCTTTTATTGTTTTGTCAATTTGAATGTTCATCATGCTCTGAAAAATCCGTTGTATTTCTTTTCCCCTTCTATATCCGTAGGGTCGCCGTGACCGGAAAGAAGAGTATAATTTTTATCAAGAGTATAAATTTTATTTCTTATGGAACTTTCGAGGACTTCAATGCTGCCTCCGTAAAGGTCTGTCCTTCCTATGGAGCGTAAGAACAGAGTATCTCCGCAGAATATCACTCCTGCATCGTCTATTTTATAGCACACTCCGCCTTTGGAGTGCCCGGGGGTAAATATCACTTCGATATCGCTTCCTTCGAAGTCTATCTTTTCTCCGTCGTATACGAATTCATCTGCTTCTCTTATTTTTATCCCCATTCCCATCATGAGTGCCGAGCCGTTTTTATTTGGGTTTTGAAGCATTTCATTATCCAGCTCATGAATATATACTTTTGCTCCCGTAGCGTCTCTTACCATATCGACCCCCGCAATATGGTCGAAGTGTCCGTGAGTTAAGAGTATCTTGTCTATGTTTAGATTTTCTTTTTTTATATAATCAAGCAGTCTTTCGTCATTATGACCCGGGTCGATAATTATTGATTTATCGTTTTTTGTTATTATATAACAGTTTGTTCCGACAGGACCTAATTGAAATGATTTTATATCCATATTATTTATTCCTTTCTTCTTCTCTGCATACCGAGCAGCTTCCCTTTGATATGAATGTTTCTTTCTTGTAGAAGTTTACCATATCGGGGTCTAATTCTTTAAGTATCGCAGTATGTTTTTTGCATAATATCTTCCCGAAGTTTTTAAGGTACTCCTTCGGTATGTCCGTCTCGTATAACAGAGGTTCTCTTTGTATATCTTCTTTGCATATGACCACCATATAGGCTTCGTCTTCGTCGCTGTAATCCGTAACGAATTTAAAGTGCAGATCATGCTTTGTAAAGAAGTCTACCAAATATGTTTGTATATCATCATCGGTCATTTCGCTTACTATTATCTTTTTTATTGGGAGTACTTTATTTATCTTATCTATAAAATATGTCACCGATTTGTTGTTGGCTATTTCCTCTTTGAAATAACAGTAAATTTCATCTTCAAAAACCCCCAGTATCCTTCTGGTTTTGCAGATGTCTTCGACCATTAAATCATTTTTTAAAAACTCATGAACGTCTAATCTTTTTTCACTCATGATGATTACTCCTTAGTTTTGGTATCGAAGAGAATGGTAACGGGACCGTCATTTACAATATCCACTAACATATCTTCTCCAAATATGCCTTGCTTAACCAAAATACCTTCTTCTTCTATTTTTTTCATAAAGTATTCATAAAGCTCATTTGCTTTTACAGGCTCCATCGCATTTACAAAACTTGGTCTGTTGCCTTTTTTTGTGTCCGCAATAAGGGTGAACTGCGATATTATAAGCATTTGTCCGCCTATGTCTTTTATGGATAAATTCATTTTGCCGTTTTCATCTTCAAAAACTCTGAGATTTGATATTTTCCTTGCCAGATAATCGGCGTCCTTTTTTGTGTCATTTTCCTCCGCACCGAATAGGACGTTAAAACCTTTGTCGATATTTCCGACTATTTTTCCGTTTATAGTGACCTTTGAACTTTTTACTCTCTGAACAACAGCTTTCATGAAAATTTATTTCCTTATCTTGTAAATTTTTCTCTTTTCTAACAAAAATTTATTATATCATACTATAAATATGAAAGTCCATATTTATAGTATTAAATTGTGTCATTTATGTGACAATATACACTTATTTTATTTGATTTTCATATAAACCGATACTCCGTGAAATCCTTAAATGCAGGGCTTTTTAAAAGCTATAAAACTTGAAAGTATAACCTTTTTTTGGTATAGTAACTATAAGTGAGGTTTTTATGAAGAAAATTATATTGGCATCGGCTTCTCCAAGGAGAAAAGAGCTGTTAAAATTACTGGATATAGATTTTGATATTATCGTTTCTAATTGTGAAGAAGTCTTTGATGATGAGTTATCCGTTTATGAGAATTTAAAAAATATAGCTTATTTAAAGGCTTATGATGTTTTTAAGGATAATAATGATAAACTTGTTATAGGTGCCGATACCGTAGTTTACTCAGACGGCAGAGTTCTTTTGAAGCCAAAAGATAAGGACGATGCGAGAGAAATGATAAAATTTCTGTCGGGAAAAACTCACAGTGTTATAAGCGGTATATCTGTAATAACGAAAGAAAAAAGTATCAGTACGGCAGTCGAGACCAAAGTAACATTTAAAGAACTTGATGATAAAGAGATAGAAGAATACATAAATACAAATGAGCCTTATGATAAAGCCGGCGGATATGCCGTTCAGGGTATCGCAGGCAAGTTCATAAGTAAAATCGAAGGCGATTATTTTAACGTTGTAGGGCTTAGTATAAGCACATTATACGATATGTTAAAAGAATTTAGGTAGGATAAGATGAAATCGGATAAGGAAATACTATCGGGCATTGAAGAAAGATTATTTGACGAAGGTGTCGGGGAGCTAAGTGACAGTGAGCTCATTGCCCTTATAATAAGAAAAGGGGACAGTACGAAAAGCGTACTGGAGCTTAGTAATAATATCATAAGAAGGTACGGGAGTTCTCTTAGGGATCTTATAGGGATTACAAGAGAAGAACTTAAAAATGATAATCCGGGAATGACGGATTTAAAATGTGATATGATTTTGGCTTCTTTGGAAATAGGCAGGAGAGCCTACTTAAAGAAAGAAAAACAAAAGATAATCACATGTGTAATGGATATAGTGGATCTGCTTTCCTATGATATGAGCTTTTTGGATGAAGAGCATTTTAAAGTCATACTCTTAAACACCAAAAATATGGTCATAGAAACAGAGCTTATCTCAATAGGGACTATAAATACGTCTCTTGTTCATGTGAGGGAAGTATTCAGAAATGCAATAAAGAAAAATGCCAACAGTATAATCTTGGCTCATAATCATCCAAGCGGAGATTCCACTCCTTCCATAGAAGATAAACATCTTACAAAGAGACTTAAAGACGCCGGAGAGCTTATAGGAATAAAGGTAATCGACCATGTTATCATAGGCAAGGATAATTACTTTTCATTTATGGAAGAAAATATGTTATAATAATATATTATTTATTCTTTTTAATAGGAGTAAAAATATGAATGATGATTTTGTAAGTGTAATAATCCCTGCCGCAGGCAGAGGAACGAGGATGGGTAAGAGTATCAATAAGCAGTACATATCTTTAGACAAAAAAGCGATACTTACTCATACTATCATAGCTTTCGATAAATGTCCTTATATAGATGAAATACTTATTGTCGTTGCGGATAATGAAGAAAAGTTATTCAAAGATAAGGTACTTAAAGAATATAAGATAAAAAAGCCTTATAAGCTGGTAGTCGGCGGAAGCACAAGACAGGAATCGGTTTATAATGCGGTAAAGAAAGTTGATGAAAGGTGTACTATAATATCCGTACATGACGGTGCGAGACCTCTTATTTCCAATAAGGAGATAATAAACACTGTTCTCGGAGCAAAGAAGTTCGGAGGATGCGTGCTTGGGGTACCCGTAAAGGAAACGGTCAAGAAAGCGGACAATGAGGGATTTGTATCCGCTACGGTGGAAAGAAGTACGCTTTACAATATAAGAACACCTCAGGTTTTTAAGGCGGATATCTTAAAAGAAGCTTATAAAAACGCAGAGGAGAAAGGTATCATCGGAACAGACGATTCATACCTCGTGGAAGAAAATAATGTAAAAGTAAAGATAATAAAAGGTTCTTATAACAATATAAAAATAACAACACCTGAAGATTTAATCTACGCTCAAGAGATTTTATCAAGCAGAAACTAGGGGGTTACAATGAACATAAACAACCAAAAAATCGTTGAGTTATTTTACAAGATGCTCAAAGTTAGGGTTTTTGAAGAAAAACTGGCATCTTTATACGAAGAAGGAAAGATACATACAAACTTATATTTATCCATAGGACAGGAAGCGGTAAGTGCGGGAGCAATGGCTGCAATAAACGGCAAGGACAAAGTTTTTACATCACATAGGAACTTTGCGGCTTCCATATGTCTGGAAATGGATATAGAAAAGATGTTTCGTGAGATAATGGGGTTAGACGGAGGTTATACCGACGGTATGGCGGGACCGGGATATTTTGCTGATACGAAGGCTGATATCTACGGTGCTTCGGCGGTTCCTGCGGGAAATGTTTCCGTAGCGACGGGGGTTGCTATGGGAGAGAAGATACATCATACGAACAATATAGTAGTTTCCTTTATAGGAGAGGGCGCTGTAAACGAAGGTGTGTTTTCAGAAAGCGTAAATATGGCTTCAATGTTTAAGCTTCCAATAATCTACTTGGTTGAAAACAACGGATATGCAAAAGGACAGAGCTTTTCCAAAACATCTACGGTCAAGGATATAGCTTCCCGTGCAAGCAGTTATTCCATACCGGGCATCATAGTTGACGGGAACAATGTACTCGATATGTACGAAGCGATGCTTACGGCTTCAAGCTATGTAAGAGGGGGAAAAGGTCCTATAATCCTTGAGGCAAAGACTTATCGCTTCAGCGGACATCATCTTGCGGATAAAGCACTTTACAGAAGTTCAAAGGAGCTTAGGGCTTGGTTCGATAAATGTCCTATAAAGCTGCTTAGTAACTATATGCTTCAAAATATGGTCGGGATAGATGATGACCTTCAAATGATGAAAGACACCATTTCGGCTGAAATGAACAGGATAATAAATAAAATACTAAACGAAAAAGAGATCCCTAAAGAGGAGCTTGAAGAAAAAGAAGAAGAAAAGATTTCAAAGAAGACTCAGATAGAAGAAGAATTAAAAGCTTTACTTGAACAGAAAGAATTTTTGAAACAGGCTGACACTTCGGTTATGATAGAAGAGCCTAAGTTAAAATCCGCTTTTACCGAAAAAGATGCGGTAGGGGACAGTGAAGAAGAAATAAGAGCCAATGACCAAGTTTTCGATGAAATAAAGAGGCTTAAGAATATATTCCCGGAAAGAGACGATACTCCTAAAGAAGAGTTGAGTGTAGAGGATATACTAAGAAACGGTCATACTCATACCTTGATATCAAACACCGACGGTTTTGCCGATGTGGATTTCAGAGATACCATGAGGAAGAGACCGGAAAAGGAAGAAAAAGAAGAAGTAGTTACCGAAGAAGAAAAAAGATATATTTCAAATGCGGAGAATGTACTTGAAAATATATTTAAAGAAATAGATGAAGAAGAAAAGAAGTATACCACTACTGTGGTAAACAGTGATATTTATGACGATATAAGCATGAAAGCGAACATCGCAGACGGTTATGAAAAAGAAGATGAAGATAAGATAACTTTTGTAAATGCGTCGGTTGAAGAAAGTTCAGACTACAATGATTTGAGAAAGCAGAATATTGAAACATTTGATGATTTTGATTACGAAAATAGATATGATGATACATATAAAGATGATTTATTCAGTAATTATAACGAAGACGACGATATCATAAAGGAATATATGAAGAGTCTGAATATGAACAGCGAACAGCCTTTTACAGTCTCATCAAGGGGCAGTTCACCTGTTATAGATGTAAGTGACGGCAATGACGTATCTGATTTACATAATATGCTTGAAATGGAAGATGAAGCGGAACTTGACCTTGATATCTTCGGGGAGGGCAGATAATGATAGAATTAACTTTTAAACAGGCAATCAAGAATACTCTTTTATACGAACTGAGAAAGAACAGGAACAGTGTATTCGTTTCTCAGGATATAGGGGTATTCGGCGGAGAATATAAAGTAAGCAAGGGATTTGACGTACAAATACCTGAAGAGAGGATAATAGAAGTACCGGTAAGCGAAAATGCTTATATAGGTTCAAGCGTGGGACTTAGTCTAAACGGATTCAACGTAATAACTGAAATACCTGGAACGAAGTTTTTGATAAGGTCTATGGACCCGATAATAAACTATGCTTCGAAGCTTAAAGCATTCGGCACTAAGGTACCGGGGAGTCTTCTTATAAGATGTCCAATAGGATATACTCCTTACTCCAGTGTGCAGGATAACGAGTCTGTTGAGGCTGTAATGGCACATTTTCCGGGTATAAAAGTGGTTTATCCTTCGACACCGAAAGACGCTATAGGTCTTATGCGAAGCTCATTTTTAGAGCATGACCCCGTAATATTCTTTGAAAACAAGAATTTATATAATGTTAAAGGCGAAATAAGTGAAAAGTCGGAGGAAAGGATACCTCTGGGAAAAGCCAATATAATAAGAGAAGGAAGCGACATTACAGTCATAACCTACGGAAGCATGGTAAAAGAAGCAATGAAAGCCAGCGATGTAGCCTATATGAGTGATGTAAAAGTAGAAGTAATAGATTTAAGGACCATAAAACCAATCGACAGCGAGACTATAATCAAATCCGTTAAGAAGACGGGAAGAGCCATTGTAGTGTATGAAGGTTATAAAACATGCTCCGTCGGAAGCGAAATAGCAAGTATAATCGTTGAAAGCGAAGCTTTTGATTATCTTGAAGCTCCGGTAGCTAGGATGTGCAGTGATGATAATTTCACACCTTTCAATCCTATAAAGGCTAAGGAAGTACTGCCGAGTTCAGGTAAACTTTTAGAAAAAATAATGCAGTTGGTTGAATATTAAGACGAAAGGAGAATTTCATGACAAACTTAGGGAATTCAAAACAAAAAGCAAGCCCCGCCACAAGAAAGCTGGCTAAGGCGTTAGGCATAGATTTATCACAAATAGAAGGAAGCGGCGAAAACGGACGTATCGAAGCCGCTGATTTAGAGCGTTATCTAAACGACAGAAAGAGACTTGAAGAAAATAATATAGAGAATATTTCCATTAAATCAAGCAAAGAAGACGAAGAATTGAAGATATTGGAACAAAGGATAAATATGATAAACGATGAAGTCGAAGATAAGACAGCTGATAATACGAAGATATATTCAAGCAGTGAGACCGATGAGGAAATGGAAGAGTTAAATAATGCAGACTCCGATATAATTCAGTTTATGATAAAACATCAGAATGATATTTATGATGAAGATAATTCTTCAAAGGATATCATCGTGAATTATGACCAGACTTCAAGTATCATTACAAGCGAAGTAAAAGAAGAAGCTAATGATAAAGAAGAAAACGAAGAAATCCACGATAGAAAAGATACTATAGAAAAGATGAACAAGGCAGAGAATGCGAAAGAAGTGTATACTCCCGTTATCGAAGAAGTGGTATCCAAAGAATACGATGATGAAGGCAACGAGATACCTGTCGTTCCCGTTGAAAACAGTGTCACTCATCAGGTAATAGTCCCTGTGGAACATTCCGAGGTAGCCGAAGAATATCCGGACACGGAAAGAGAAGTAAATGAGAGCTACGGAAAAAGAGTCGTTATAACTTTGAATGATGATACCAGCAGAAGCGTAGTTATCAATAAAGACGGTAAAAGCAGTGAAGAAAAAACCGTAAGCGACCAAAGTCAATTAGTTATTGAGACTCATACTCATAACGTAGTTACCATGGGTATAAAAGCAAGTCTTGAGCTTGTAAAGGAAATGCTTGTTTCATACAGTGATTTAAGCGAGAGAAAGATTTTCAATACCGTTGTTAAATCCATAGTTTTTGCTTTGGAAAAAAATAAAATAGCTTCCTTCAAGGGAGATGTTGCGATATATAAATATGACAGTGAAGAAGGCTTTACGGGAAGAAAGCTAAGCGGTATAAACGAGCTTACTGTAAGCCAGATGGATAAGAGGATGAAATACATAATCGAAGGAGAGGATATCGATTTTAGGATAACCGATATAAGTCCATTAAAGATAGATTATTATTATCCTAAGGCATGTGAAGATAAAGTAGATATAACAGTCCTTATTCAGGAAGAGCATGTAAAAGTATACTTGAGTGCATGCGAAGATTTGATGGATTTCAACGAATGTGCGAAAGTCCTTTCAAATATCAAATCTGTGATAAATAATCCGAGCTTGATGCTTGTATAATAAAAAGACACCTATTTGGTGTCTTTTTTAAATCGTGATATTACTGAATTCTTCGTCCATTTCGTCGTCGCTGAAGTTAAGTTCATCATCTTCTTTATCCTTGACCGACGCGATTTCTTTTAGTGCTTCGGCTTCGTGATGTTTATTATCCTTTATTGTATCTATGTTTTCTTCGACTTTTAGGACTTCTTCTTTTAATTTGTTGAGTTCTTCGTCGATATCTTTATCTCTTGCTCTTCTTTCTATATTCGATAGTTCCTTTTGAACTTCCGCTTCAAGCTGTTCTATCTTGCTCGTCGTTTTTGCAAGCTCTCTCATTATTCTGTCCAGTTCGCTTTCAGGTTTCTTTTCTTTAAATACTTCTTCTTTTTTAAAGGGTTCCGATTTCGCCACTTCTTCTATATCAAAATTTTCAAGTTCTTTTATTAGTGTCTCTTCATTCTCTGAATCTTCTTCGATTACTGTTTCATTAATTATTTCTTTTTGGTTCTCAGCCTTTTCTTCTTTTGATATAGGTTTATCTTCTGTTTCTACTGCTATTTCTTCCGCTTTGATATCGTTTATTTCTTCTATGATTTGAGTTATTTCTTCCTCATTTTCCTCTTCTAAGATAAATCCTATTTCATTGAGTTCGGTATGTGAGGTTTTGTTTTCTTCTTTTATATCTGCCAGAGCAGTATCATTGATTTTAGTTGTTTCAGGATACTCCGTAAGTTCCTTTTCATATCTTTTATCCTCTATCAATTCAAATTCATTTATATACCCGTAGATTTCTTTTTCTTTGTAATAAGCTTCTCTTTTATTTTTGAAGTTAAACCTTGATAATAATTTGTTTAAGTTATAAAGCTGTCTGAACCCAAAGTTATAAATAATCGTAAATCCTATAAATTCCAAACTTTGTGATATATTTATGTTTTCTCTCAGTGATATTTTGTCGGTAATATGAAGGAGGATATTCTTCACCGTATCAAAACTTATATATAAAAGTATAAAACAAAGTAAAGTAAGTGGTGAAATCACTTTTATTATCGTGAGTAATATGGATAAAATGATTATCGGGAATTCCAGTATTGGATTGATAATCCCCGTGAATAAATCATATAATCCTCTTATGGTGTTAAATGGATTTGCATTATTTATGTTTTTCTTTATTATATATCTGTCTATAATGTCGTAGGTGACGTATTCATGTATATCATCTATTTCTTCAAAAGCCAAAGCGTCATAATTGATTTTGAAATCATTTTTATATATTTTAGTAAGTCTTTGTTTCAAATCGTTGTTTGGATTTGATGTTTCAGAGTTGAAACCTCCGACCTCACGTATTTTTCCCAAGTTATATAAAGTAAAGTCGTTTCCTATTTCCTCACCGTTTAAGAATTCAAAATTATAACTCTTTTCAAATAATTTATTTTTGATGTTTCTTAGAATGGAAAAACATGCGAAAAAATTATGCGTCTTTATGCCTTTATACTCAAAATCATCTCTTTGTATATAGCTGTCATCTTTGATTATCCCTGAAGTAAAAAGCGTGTCGTCGTCAATGAGGAATTCCCTTGTAAGCTTTTTAAGTGCGTTTTTTTCAATAAAGATATTTTTCTCGAGATCGAGTATCAAATCGGCATTTGTGTTATCCGCTGCTGCATTGATACCGTTCCACTTATTTGTCTTTTCCGTGTTTAAAAGGTTTATTTTGCCGTTTTTATATATTGAGATTATTTCGCTCTTATTGATTTTATATTTAATGCTGTCTGTGCTCTTCTTTAAATCGAAGAAATTTATTATTTTTCTAGAGAATTTCAAATCCCCTGAAGTATTTATTATATATATGTCGAAGTTATCATAATCCAAATATAAAAGATTTTTTACCTTTGCCATGAACTTATTTATGTTAGGCTCGGCACTTAATATTATGGATATTTTCTTTGATTTTTTATCCTCGATCAAGTCTTTATATCTTTTGTTGTTTTTATGTATTTCTCTGAATACCAGAACGGAGGGGATAACTCCCGCAAAAAGAGATATCATCCCGTACATCAGGATATATATGGTCATTATTATAAAAATTATGTATAAAGTGTTCATATATCCTCCTAACTTTCCAGATAATCTCTTAAAGTGAGTTTTAGTTTTATATTGTCGGTTTCGTCTTTAAGTCTTTTAAGTACCGGAAGAAGTATTTTTCTGTCTTTGAATTTACTCAGTGCGGTCTTGATTTCTTCAAAAGAATAGTCCGCAAGTTTATCGCACGAAATCACTATTGCTTTAGCAAAAGTGTTTATATCTCCTCTTAAGGATATTACTGAAAAAGCGTGAGACCTTATACTTTTGGAGTTATTTTTTAAGCAGTTAAGCAGGAACTCGTTTGCCTTTTCATCTTTTATGTCGTACGAAGCGGTAAGTGTTATCAAATCATTAAGCTTATCGGAATAATCATCTTCATATAGGAAGTCAATATTTTGATTTGTTTTAGTATTTATTTCTTCCATAAATTTTCTTGTAATGGTTTCATGGTCGGTATCAGCAAGTACTTCTTCAGCCTTTTTATAAAATAAATCCTTCATAGCTTCATCTTTATTCATGTTTAAGCATATGAATTCTATGTTTTCGCTTTGAGGGAATTTCCCGTGAGAGAGATTATCGAAGCTTTCCGTGACAGCTATGATAAATTTTTTTATCTTGATATTAAAAATTGCATTTGTGATTTTGCTCCATAACGATGATAATGAAAAATACAATATCACAGCGATTAAAATCATTAACAGTGCAGTGAGTACGATCAATGTAAATCTGTTCATATTTCCTCCTAAAAATCTATTTTAGTATATCATAATTCGTTTTCTTTTTCAAAGAAACAAATATCAGGGGCTCTGCCCCTAAAACCCTCTGCGGGGTTTCGCCCCGCACCCCAAATTCTGTAAGGCTC
>NZ_CALHFB010000046.1:0-3416 GCF_938029165.1 uncultured Anaerofustis sp. | reverse complement strand
AGAGCCATCACGGCGATTGAGTGGAAGAATTTTTACCCCTTTTTTGTTTCTTCGGACAAAAAAGGGCGGATCGTAAGGCAGAGCCTTGCAGAATGACGGGGTGTAGGGCAGAGCCCTACAGAAAAGAGGAGTGCGGGGAGAAACCCCGCAAAAGAGTGTAAGGGACGGATTCCCTTAAATGTTTGTTTCTTTGAAAAGAAAACAAAAAGACCCGCATACCGCAGGTCTTTCATTTTATAAAAAATCTCTTAATTTTTTACTTCTGGTAGGATGTCTTAATTTCCTTAAAGCCTTGGCTTCTATCTGTCTTATTCTTTCTCTCGTAACACAGAATATATCCCCTACTTCTTCAAGTGTCCTTGGTCTTCCGTCTTCAAGTCCGAACCTTAAAATAAGTACTTTGGCTTCTCTGTCAGTAAGAGTTTTTAATACCTCGAAAAGCTGAGTCCTAAGAAGCATATAGCTTGCTGCTTCTTCCGGAGCGACAGCGTCGTCGTCAGGAATAAAATCTCCGAGGTGAGAATCTTCCTCCTCACCGATAGGAGTTTCAAGAGAAACAGGATCCTGAGATATCTTCATGATATCTCTTACCTTTTCTTCGGGAAGTCCCATTTCCTTAGCTATTTCATGAGAATTGGGGTCTCTGCCCAAATCCTGAATAAGCATTCTCTGAACTCTCTTGAGTTTATTTATAGTCTCTACCATATGTACGGGGATCCTTATGGTTCTTGCCTGGTCGGCAATGGCTCTTGTTATCGCCTGTCTTATCCACCATGTAGCATAAGTGGAAAATTTAAATCCCTTTGTATAATCGAATTTTTCGACTGCTTTTAAAAGTCCAAGGTTACCTTCCTGTATCAAATCCAGGAATGACATACCTCTGTTTACATATCTCTTAGCAATACTCACAACAAGCCTTAAGTTAGCTTCGCAGAGTTTCTTTCTCGCTTCAATGTCTCCGTTTTCTATCCTTTGAGCAAGGTCGAGTTCTTCCTCCGCACTAAGCAGATCTACTTTACCGATTTCCTTTAAATACATCCTTACGGGGTCGTTTATATGTACCGATGGTTCATATGCCTTTGCTTCGGCTTTTTTCACATCTTCGTCTTTTATATCTTCATCCAAAAGCGCATCAACATCTTTATCCGATTCGTCATCATCCTGAAGTACAACACCCTCTTTAAAGAAGAATTCCAATATTTCATCTATCTCATCGGGACCGAAATCCATATCCGTAAAATGCTGGTTCATTTCTCTTTGAGAAACTACGCTTTCTTTCTTAGCCCAAGCCTTTATATCTTCAACCGTTTTTAACTTTTTGACTTCTGCTCTGACAGGATCTTTTTTGACTGTCTTTTTCGTTTTTGCTTTTGTATTTTTAACAACTTCTGTTTTTACTTTTTTATCGTCACCCATATTTGCTGCTTTACTTCCCTTTTTTTGAGTCATTATATAAGTGTACCTCCGTTTTTGGCTTTCAAAAGCTCTGATTTCAGTTTGTAGAATTCGGCTATCAAAACATCCAACATTTCTTTATCTTCAGATTCCTGAATATCTCTTATGGCAAGCTTAACCTTTGTGATCTTCTTATTTATATTATTGATCATCAACGTTTTCTTTGCCTGATTTAAATCATCACTGTCTATATTTTGGTCCAAAGACACAATTCGTGACATGGTTGTAGCCAATGTATCATTATAATCAAATAGTTCTATAAAGTCAACCTTTTTTCCTAAGTTTATACAAGAAACTATCTTTTCATATATTTTTTTATAATCATCTCCCACCAATATATCTTCGTCTAAATTTACTTCTTTTATCTTATCGATATCAAGGGCATTGTCTATCATATATTTGAGTATCATTTCCTGTGCTTTGATGATTTTCTCTTTAATTTGATTTTTTCTTATATTCTGCTCTTTATCCTTCTTATTGTCTGATTCCAAATGATTTGGAGTTATAAAACTGTTTGTATTCACTTCCTTTTCTATAGTGGATATTTCGGCTTTTGTCCTTTCATGAAGATATTTGATATAAAATTCTTTTCTTACATCATCATCTACTTTTCCTATTATGACGCAGGCTTTTTTGATAAAATCCACTTTTTCCCAATTATCCAAAAGATTATGATTATCTTCAAGGAGTTTTATTCTGAACTCAATGCTGTCTACGCCATTTTCTACCAAATTATTAAATTTCTCTATGCTATTATTTAATATGTAGCTGTCGGGGTCATCTCCCTTTGGCAGTCTTACGACTTTTGGATAAATATTAGCACTCTCAAGGATCTCGCCGGCTTTTATTGTCGCATTAAGACCGGCGTTATCTGAGTCGTACATTATGACTACATTCTTGGTGTAACGATTTATCAGCTTTGCATGGTTTATGTTAAAAGCGGTACCGAGAGTTGCTACGGCGTTATTGATACCGTTATTGACAAGAGAAATAACGTCCATATACCCTTCGACAAGTATAAGAGGCTTTTCGCTAAGTTCTTTCCTCGCATTATTCAAGTTATATAATGTAGAGTTTTTCTTGAATACCAAGGTTTCCGGAGAATTTAAATACTTCGGAGCATTCTTCACATCCTTAAATATCCTTCCCCCAAAAGCAATCAGCTTCCCGTTGACATCCTGTATGGGAAACATTATCCTATCTCTGAAATAATCATACACTCCCCCCTTATCCTTTGTACGTACCAGTCCCGCTTTTATAAGAGTATTTACGGAATACTTCTTTTCTTTTACAAGAAAGTTATATAAATTATCGAATTCGTTTATGGAATATCCAAGACCGAACTTCTTTATCGTCTCTTTCTTTAGCCCTCTGTCAAGAAGGTATTTTAAAGGCACACCGCTGTTCATCAAATTCTTGTAATAATAATTCGCACTGTCCTTTATGCAGTTATAAAGCTCCTGCTTTTCGTTATAGCTTATGGTATTCTCGCTTCTTCTTGTGTAATTTCCGCTTTCTTCGTACTGTACATTGACCCCTTCCATATCGGCAAGGAGTTCCACAGCGCCGGTAAAGTCAAGTTTATTCATCTCCATTAGGAAATCAAGGACGTCACCGTTGGCATTGCAGCCAAAACAGTGGTAGCGACCCATTTCGGGAGTTACCACAAAAGAAGGTGTCTTCTCCGTATGAAAAGGACATCTTGCCTTATACCTTGCGCCTGCTCTTTGAAGAGGTACGTACTGATTTATGATACCTACGATATCCGCATCTTCTACAAGTCTACGAATAAAATCTTTTTTAAAATAACCCTTCATACTCCTCCTTATAAATTTTCTTTTTTCTTTTTATAAATAAACAAACATCTAAGGGACTCCGTCCCTTTAACCCTGCGAAGTTTTTTCCAAAGAAAAAAAACTTCGAGAAAAATTCTTCCACTGCGTGGTGCTAAGCCTTCGGCA
>NZ_CALHFB010000045.1:0-78311 GCF_938029165.1 uncultured Anaerofustis sp. | reverse complement strand
TAAAGCGGTACGCGAGCTGGGTTCAGAACGTCGTGAGACAGTTCGGTCCCTATCCGTCGTGGGCGTAGGATACTTGAGAGGAGCTACCCCTAGTACGAGAGGACCGGGGCGGACTAACCTCTGGTGCACCGGTTGTCACGCCAGTGGCATAGCCGGGTAGCTAAGTTGGGACGGGATAAGCACTGAAGGCATCTAAGTGCGAAGCCCCCCTCAAGATTAGGTATCCCTTTCTTTATGAAGTAAGAGCCCTGATAGACTATCAGGTTGATAGGTCGCATGTGTAAGTGCAGTAATGTACTCAGCTGAGCGATACTAATTGCTCGAGGACTTGATCTAAAGATATAGGTACTTGTGGTTTAGAATCTTATGCAATTTATAATTATCTCTTAAGAGGGAGTTAAAAATAAAATAGTTTAAATCCTCGTGATGATAGCGACGGTGTAACACCTGTAAACATACCGAACACAGAAGTTAAGCCCGTCCACGCCTATGGTACTTGTCTGGAGACGGACTGGGAGAGCGGGTAGTCGCGGGGTTTTTTTTATGTTTTGTTGGCAGTGACTTTTATAGGTCGCTGCTTTTTTCTTGATTCTTTTATTATTAAAAATATATTATTATATGGAAATATGATATTTAACTTTAATGTATGATTTTTAGTTTACTTCTATTTTACTGCTTTGTTTATGTAAGCTTTTAGATATAAAGAAAGATAAAGATCATGATCACATTTATATATTGAAATAATTTATTTTTACTTTTTTACTTTCTTTTACTTTAATATATTTATACTTATAGATTAAACTTTTATGTTTTATGATTATTTATATAGTGTTAATACTTATTCTTTACTATTTTCTGAGAGTGTTATTTTCTAAAATTTCCTTATGTATTTTGCTTTGTTGTTCATGTTTATTATTTATGGCTTTTTTCTGACTCTTGGCTTTTTTTATTTTTACTTTTATTGTTGTTAAAATACTGTTACCAATTATTTACTTATTACTTATTGATTTTTGTTCTTTTTCTTGATTTTCTTGTATATATTATTATGTATAAGAATTTAGCTTTAATAGAATAATAGATTTTACATATTTTATGATTACTTTTTGACTTTTTAATTCTTTTACTTGTTTCATCTTTGTCGATTTATGGTATAATGAGTCGAATATCGTTAAAGTTCTATACTTAAATAATATTTAATCTATTTACAAGGTTTTATTTATGAAAATTTTAAAAAAATATCGATTACTTTTTATTTTATCAATACTATTAATTGCTCTTATATCTTATATGTGTGTAAATAAAAATTATAATGTAAAAACTTTTCCCAATGGAACTAAAATCAATAATGTTGATTGTTCCGGTCTTACTGTAAATCAAGCAGAAAAGAAACTAACTAAAGAGTGGAATAAAAAGCATTTTACTATTTACGAGAGTGATGAAAAAGAAATAAAATCACTTCCTATGGTTTGGGATATAAAAGAAATTAAAAGTAATAGTGAGAAGTTATCTAAAGATTTATTAGAACATAATTTAACTAACAGTAAAGAACCAAAGGTACTGGGTGAATTATCTGATTTGGATATCTCTTATGATATTAAGGATAGGATTAACTCAGCGCTCAATCCAAGTCTACTTACATCTTTTTTAAGAAAAATACATATTGTTAGTAATAATATCAATATAAATATGGAAATCAAAAATGTTAATAAAACATTTAATGAACAATTTAAAGATTTGAATATTTTTAATAAAACAGATAATACGATAATTACCAAAGATGCTTATATTGATTTAAACAGTGATAATTTCGATATCGTTAAAGAAGTTTACGGAAACAACATAGATAAAGAATTAGTAAAAAGTACGATTTTAAATAATATATCCAAAGGCGAATTTAATATGTATTATTCTCAAAAGGAATTTTATGATAAACCTGAAGTTACTTCAACGAATAAATTACTTCTTGAGGAACAAGAATATTTGAGGAATTTAGACTTTCCTGAAATAACTTATAAAATATACGGCAATACTGTAAAAGTTAAAAAGCAGCAAATCTTGAAGATGTATGGTATTACACAAAAAAGTTTAAGTAAAAAAATTAATTTAAAGGACTTGAAAGTCAATAAAAAAGCTGTAAAAAAATATGTACATAAATTAGCTGAAAAATATGATACTGCATGGTCAGACCATGAATTTAATTCCACAAAGCAAGGTAAGATTACTGTGAGCGGCGGAGATTATGGGTATTTTATAGACGAAGATAAAGAAACCTCAAAACTGATTTCCATATTAAAGAAAAAGAAAAATGTTGTCAGAACGCCAATATATTCTCAAAAAGGATACAAAAATGCCAATGATATAGGAGATAGTTATGTTGAAATTGACTTGACATATCAGACGTTGTGGCTGTATAAAAACGGAGAAATGGTTACCAGTACTCCGATTGTTACCGGAAGTGTTGCTTCCGGGTTTTCGACACCTCCGGGAGTATATATTTTAAAGTATAAAACTATGCATACCACTTTAAAAGGTAAAAATGCCGACGGTTCAGACTATGAAAGTCCGGTTACTTACTGGATGCCTTTTAATGGAGGTATAGGTATGCATGACGCTACATGGCGAGGTACATTTGGCGGAAATATATATTTAAGCGGAGGAAGTCACGGATGTGTTAATATGCCTTATGAAAAGGCGGGAATAGTTTATAGGAATATTTCTGCGGGATATCCTATTGTAGTTCATTATTAAATTGATTATAAAAATTAAAATCGATATAAAATTAATTGATAATTTTATATCGATTTTTTATATATCTTTGTATCTTTTTATTTATTATTATAAGAAAACGAAAATAAAATAAGTTATTTTTATTTTTTTTAGTTACATATTAAAAATTTTAAATAAATTTATTATAAACCCTTGAAAACGTATAGCATTCTGCATATAATATAAATATAGAAAACGTTAACAAGTCATGAAGGTCATGACAGCAACTATAAGTTATTTAAGATATAAAAGGTTGCATTTAATTTTATTTAAATATTCTGATACTGTAAAGAAAGTAAAAGGATAATGGTCAAATAGATTTATTTAATATTTGTCTATACTATTTAAAAAAGCACTTAGAAGTAATTAAGAGTAAAGATGTATAAGTTCATCGAAATTAAGAAAGGAAAAGTGGAGCTTTAGATATATAGAAAGTATTAAAACTATATTTATTCAGAGATATAGAAATCTACAAGACTTAAATAAATTAAATATTGTGTAACGTTTAGGCTGAAAATCCAAAATGTATGGAGAAGAAAAAATAAAATGTTGAAATAAACATTATAAAAAATCTTTTCAATATAAAGTACATTAAGGATTAATATAAGCGGATACAAGAGGAGGTAATATAAGGAAGCATCAATAATAAATAAGAGATTTATAACAGGGCGGTAAGTGCGGGAGGCACAAAATAATTAATTATATATATGGAGACGAGTAAATCTCCAAAGAAGGAAGATTAATAAATAGTTAATCAGAAGAATAGTTGGTTGTAAGAAAAATAAAACCTGTTGTAAAAGAAATTAAGATAGTAGTTAAATAAAGAAAAATACGATTGGGTAGTAAGTCAGAGGTGAAGATCGTAATAGTAGCCGAGGACCGAAGATATTGTAAGTAAATAAGTAAGATGTTGAAATTTAATTAAAAACTACTATAAATAATGCTAAATTATATTATGAAACTTGTTGAAACTTATGAACAAGTATTAAGTATAATCTTAATACAAATCGAAAGAGGAACCGGAATAAACCGGTTCTTCTTTTTTATTGACCTATAAGTTACAAGTTACAAAATAACAGGAAATTTATTAAAAATATCTTTACAAATAACCAAATTGAGTATATAATTAATATACAATTAAATATGGGCAAAACTGTGGAAACACAGTGACGCAAAACTATAGGGCCTGTAAAATGGCAGCCAGTTGCATTCAGTTCTAATAGAATTGTCTTACTAATTGAATTAATTTTGAATGAGGTAAGAAAAAATGATTAGCAAGAATGACAAATATTTAAAAGGTAAAAAAAGTATTGCGTTACTTCTGATTTTATTATTAATAGGTTTTGGTGTTGTATATCCTAATTTTATTGCTGATAGAAATGTAAATGACAGTGTATCTATTACAGATAACAAGACTCCTTTAGCATCAGGTAAAGATAAAAGCAATAAAGCCGATGCTGTAAGTAATTCTTCATCTGTTATAAATGCAGCAAATAATGCGATAAATAGTAATACTGTAAGGACTAATACTATAAGCAGACTTTCTGCTGATAGTATAATGAGTAATCCTATAGTAAAACCTATACAAAATAATAATAGCGTATCTAATGTATCCGGTAAAGATATTATTACATCTTCTGATTCAAATAAAGAAGAAGTTAAACCTGAAGTACCTTCTGACTTGGAAAACGAAGTAGTAACTCCGGAACAACCTATTATACCTGACAATGAAGAAGAAACACAAATACCTGAAGAACCTTCTAAACCTGCTTTAACAGCAAAAGACGGAATTGAATGGTTAGAAAAACAACTTAATGCTGAAGGATCTGATTTGTATAATTATTTCCATGGCGGCAAAGGTGATACATTTAATGGATCATTGGATTCAAATGGATATAACTTTGCACCAAATGTAAACGAAGCTTTATTAAAAGAGTTTGGTTTGGATAATATGGATAGTATTACATATAGGATCTGGAAGGACAAAGCAAGCGGTCAATACAATATTTTCTGGGCAGACTGTGGAATTAAAAATAATAATAACGGTGAAGCTATCGAAAGTACTGTAACTAAGTATAATACTAAAGATAAAGTATATATCGAAGGAACAGCGACTGTGAAAGCTAAAAATGACGGAAACAGCAATTTGAATATCATTGATGGTTCCAGCTTTAAAGAAACCGTTAAAGAGAAATCTGTTAATTCTGTTAAGACTATCAAGATAGCGGAAGAAAAAGCTAGTGAAAATAGTTCTAAAGCAAACATTATTAAAGATGAAAAAAAATCTGATAATGAACAAGTTGTAGAGACAGCTGAAGCTTCTAATGAAGAAGCAGCAGAAGCTATCAATGAAAATACAACAAACAAAGAAGAAGTTATTTCATCAGAAAATAATTGTGAAGAAGCTTTAGCCGAAGAACCTGCTATAAGTGAAGAGCAATCTGAACAAGCAGAAAATATTGCAGAAAATCAAAATGCTGATGTAGTTATTTCCGAAATGGAATAACCTAAGAAGAAGATCGGATAATATCCGGTCTTTTTTTATTATAAAATTTCGTGTGGGAAAATAAAATTATAAATTTAGATAATAATTGTGATACAATATAAATAATAAATTTTGCTTTTGGGAGGAAATAATGAAAGCACTTGTATTAGAAGACAAAGAAAAAGTTGTTTATAAGGATGTTCCCAAACCGGAATGTCCCAAAAATGGTATCCTTTTAAAGATCGATGTAGTAGGACTTTGCGGTTCTGATGTAAGGACATATTCTTCAGGGGTGAACGGACTTGATTTTCCGTTTATATTAGGTCATGAGAATATTTGTATAATTGAAGAAATCGGAGAAGATGTAGAAGGTTATAAAGTTGGGGAAAGAGTTATTGTAAATCCAGTAATTCCATGCGGAAATTGTTATTACTGCGAAAAAGGTATGCAGAACTTATGTAATACCAGACTTACATACGGTCATCACTTACATGGAGGATTCGCCGAGTATATGTTGATTCCTGGAATAGGTGTTCAAAGAGGACAAATCCTTAAAATACCTGAAGGTGTAAAAAGTGAAGATATGGTCGTTGTTGAACTATTATCCAGCGTTGTAAATTCTCAGGAACTTGTTAATGTTACTCTTGGAGATACCGTTGTAATCATAGGTGCGGGGCCTTTAGGCTGTCTTCATAGTGAAATCGCAAGACTTAGAGGTGCTAAAAATATAATAATGGCTAACAGAAGCGAAGCCAGACTTGAAAAAAGTAAGCCTTTCAGCGGTACTCATTTTGTAAATACATCCAAAGAAGATTTAAAAGAAAAAGTAATGGAAATTACTGATGGCATGGGAGCGGATGTTGTTATAAACGCTACTCCGGCATCAAAAACAATAGAAGACGGCATACATTTATTAAGAAAACAAGGAAAGCTTCTTATATTCGGAGGACTTCCAAAAGATAATCCAACTGTTAATTTAGACGGGAACCTTCTTCATTACAGTGAAATACAAGTAATAGGCGGATTTTCCACTACTCCTGACAGCTTTAGAAAAGCATTTGAAGTCGTTGCTAAAGGTATGATCAATGCTAACCTTGTGTCTCATATCCTTCCTTTGAAGGATATGGAAAAGGGTGTGAAAATGCTTAAAAGCGGGGAAGCATTAAAAGTCGTATTAAAACCATAATAAAAAAAGACCATATGGTCTTTTTTTATTTGTAAAAGTAAATTAAGTTCATTGCAGCACAGCCGAGCTTACGCAGTAAGGAGAATCACTCAATGCAATAAAAATAGAATTAGCAACGACTTTTGCCATTTCATAAATATTGTTTAGTCTAAGTGTGGTAAGAGAATTTATCGCGTCTTTTTCATTGTTGCTTACGACTAATGTAAGTGAAATATCGCCGCTTAGAGGCAATTTCTTTCCAAGAGCACTTCCCGGGAAAATACCTTCATTAAGTAAAATTATATCTCCTATATTTCCTTTCCCCGAAATCATCGAATCTATTACGAATATAGGTTTGTCGGGATATTTGTTTTTTATTTCATCTAGGGTTTCTTTTATGTTTAATGCATGTATAGGCTCTTTTATCGTTCCATAGACAGGATTTTTTATATAATTATAACTTGTAAGCAGGCTTCCTACTAATGGCGCAAATGCATCTCCTATGCATTTATCCGTACCTATCAGAAGCAGAACACAATCTTTTTTTATATTCTTTTTTATTTCGTAAGATAATTTATTTATAATGTCTTCGTCTAAATAATTGAAAATTTCTTGTTTATCCACATTTACTCTCCATAAAAAATATATACTAATTATAGTAACTAGCGTATAAACAATATGTAGATATTTGTATAAAATAAAAGTTTTAAATATTATAGTATTAGCGTAGATTATTTAAGTTGTTCTTTATTGCCGTGAACATTCTTTCATCCACCATTGGAATTTGTTTTTTTAGATATTTCATCAGTTCTTTCATTTCTTCTCTTTTTGTAAATCCGTCTGCGGGACATCCGCTTTTTATAACAGGTATATTTTCCGTTTTGACCGCATGTATTATATCTTTTTCTTTTGCATACAATAGAGGCCTTATAGAGTATACTCCTGTTCTGTCTAAATATGTTACAGGTTTGAAAGTATGTATTCTTCCTTCATAGAATAAACTTAAAAGAAAAGATTCAATAAAATCATCTCTGTGATGTCCGTATGCAATTTTATTGCTTCCTATAGATAAAGCCGTTTCATTTAAAGCTGCTTTTTTCATCTTTGAGCATAATGAGCATGGATTTTTTTCTTTTCTTTCATCGAATACTATTTTTGCGATATCGGTCTTTACGATTTTTAAGGGTACGTCTAAATCACTGCAGAAAGCTTTTAGCTGTTCAAAGTCCATGTTGTCAAAGCCTACATCTATGCTTACTGCTGTAAGCTTGAATTTGACCGGAGAGAAGTACATAAAAGTCTTAAGTGCCTTTAAAAGTATCATGCTGTCTTTTCCTCCGGAAACTGCTGCACATATATGTTCATTTTCATTTATCATATTATAATCCTGTACTGCTTTTCTTAAACATCCCAATGTTTTTCTCATAACTACTTTATTCCTTAATTGATTTAAAAATATTTATTTACGCTTTTAACTATTTTATTTACCAGTTTATCTTGATTTTCTTTATTTTTTATTTGTTTTGCTTCATTTTTGTTAGATAAAAAACCACATTCAATAAGTACACTTGGGCAGTTTGCCATCCTGAGAACTCTAAAGTTATTATCTTTTACGGCATTTCTTTTACTTCCCACCAATGGAGTAATATAATCAAGCTTATTCATTTGGTCATTTAATATATTTGCAAATTCAAGACTTTTTTTTGCCTCTTCACAAAGCGATTTATCTTTGACGATAACACTGCTTCTGCCTTTTGATGTCTTTATTTCTGCTGCGTCTAAAAAATATACGGTTGTGACTCCGTCTTCCATTACTTCCTTTATAAACGGATATTTTTTGCCGCCTTCTTCTACATATACATCTTCATTATCAATATTTGCTTTATATGAAGAATAATAAATCGTATAACCGCTTTTATTATTTACTGTACCGGTTGAGTCATGATGAATACTTATAAATAAGTCAGGCTTGATCCTGTTAGTTATTTTTGTTCTTTTTGTAAGAGATACTTCCTTTTCGTCTTTTCCCGGTTCTCTTGTGAATTTTACTTTGTAACCTTCTTTTTTCAGTGCTTCGGCTAATTTTAATGTAACACTGTCATTTAAAGTATACTCCAATGTTTTTTCTTTATCTACTCCGGTAGCCCCTTTATCTGCCGATAACTTCCCGCCGTGACCCGGGTCCAAAAGGATTGTATATCTGTTTTGGGGGGAAAAGTTTATAAGCAAAAGAATTACCAGTATAGACGTTATTATTATAAAAAATTTTTTCTTTTTTTTATATCTTTTCATGATTTTATCTTACCTCATAACAAACCCACAAAATGTTATATTTTGTGGGTTTATAAATGGTCTATAACTTATCTATTAAATCAGCTATTTTATCAAAATCATCTTCCGAGAACAGTAAATCTACATGATCTTTTTCTTTTATGATTTCTTTAGATTTATCATTTTTAATATATTTTGATGTGTCTTTTTTGTTTTTTATTTCCTCTAAATTTTTATTGTTATTATCATTGAGCATATTGATGATTTTCAATTCTTCTTCTGTAAATTCAGGTTTTTTGACAGTATTTTGTTTTTTAGTCTTATGACTATTTAGTTCTTCTTTTTTTAAAACTTTATTATTTTTAATCGGTTTGTTATTTTGTGTATTTTTATTTATAGTCTTTTGATTTTGTTTTTTAGCTGTCTGCTTCTTAGGGTTTTCCCCGGTATTTACATTTATATCGGTTTTTAAAATATCATCGCCGAATTGTTCTTGTGATATGCTTTTCCTTTTTATTTCTTTGTTTTCAGATGTGATTTTTGCATCATCATACATAGATTTAAGGAAAGCATTTGCGTTTTCTGCTTTCAATTTCTTATTATCATTTATAAGAGGACTTGAAAGAAGTGCTTCGGAAAGTTTTTTATCTTTATTTTTTTGATTATTTAATTTATTTTCTCCGGTTTTAATAACTGTTTTTTGTTTTATATATGGATTGGTTCTTTTTCTCTTTTGACCTATTTTTTTATATGTAGCTTCCAAAAGTTCCTTATCACTTAAATTCTTTTTCTTTCTTGGCTCTTCTTTTTGTTTTACTTCGATTTCTTTTTTTGTTATATCATACATCTTTAACATTAAATCATGTTCCTGCATATCGACTATTTTGGAGCGTTCATTTAAAGAGGTATGTATTGTTTTAATATTATCAAGGACGCCGTCTAATATTTCTTGCTGTTCGGATTTCTGTTTTTGTTTTAATGCCAACTCTTTTTCTGCTTGTTTTTCTTTCTCAATCTTTTCCAATTCCTGTTTGATATTTAATTCCTTTAATGAAAGAGAGTGTTCAAAACTTTTTAATTCTTCTTCTTTTTTTCTTAGCTTTTCTTCCATTTCCTTGAGTCTATTCAAAGACTCTTCGGTTTGTTTTTGTTTTTCTTCCTGTTTTGCCTTGTTTTCAAGAAGTTCTTTTTTTATCTTATTTAGTTTAAGCTCTTCTCTATAATCCATAGGGTCATCAAATACTTGAGGAAGAGAGCCTTCTTCTTTATCTTCATCATCTTCATATATTTCCTCCACTTCTATAACGCTTAATAGAAGGGAACGTGAAATAGTTTCTACGATTATATCTACAGTCAAGGCTATTAGCTGAAGATATGTAGAAACTCCTATTTTAAATATAAATCTAAGCAAAATAAAAACTAATAGGTTTGCGAAAGTTACGCTCCCTATTTCGAATATTATTCCTCTTGTTTCGTCTTTATATAAACCGGCTATGAAATATATCAAAAGTTTAACTATAATAAGTAATGGGATATACTTTGGAAAAGCAGGGTCGATAGCTAAATTATTTGCGTTGAATACAGTATTGCAAATAACATAAGTTATCGCCATAAAAAGTATATCTATCATTACTAAAAATACTAATTTAACTATTTTTTTTGTATCCACTGACATCACCCTTATTAAATATCATTTCATTATATCACAAAGTGATGAAATACCCAAATATAAATTTTGGGCAGAATGTATATAAACCTTCTTTTTTCCCTATTATAAAAGTATCTTGTTGACCTAATATAAAAAAAATATTATAATATAAGATAAATTTGTGATTTGTTAGGAGATATTATGTTAGATATAAAAAGAATTAGAACCAATACCGAAGAAGTTAACGAACTTCTTAGAAGAAGAGGGGACTACAGCGTCGATGAAATAGTTAAGCTGGACGCTGAAAGAAGAGAATACTTAAAGAAGGCCGAAGAGGGTAAGGCTGAACAAAATAAAGTTTCTAAACAAATCCCTGTGATGAAAAAAGAAGGAAAAGACGTCAGTGAGCTTTTAAAGGAAATGAAAGAGCTTTCCGGCGAAGTTAAAGAATTTAATTCAAAAGTCGGTGAACTTGAAGAAAAGATAAGCGACTTGATTTTATCTATTCCAAATACTCCAAATAAAGATGTTACTGTCGGTAAAGATGAAAATGACAATAAAGAACTGATCAAAGTAGGTACCCCGAGGGAATTTGATTTTGAAGCTAAAGCACACTGGGATCTTGGTGTTGACCTTGGATTACTGGACTTTGAAAGAGCGGTCAAAATTTCCGGAGCGAGATTTTCAATGTTTACCGGTATGGGAGCGAAGCTTGAAAGAGCTCTTATTTCGTTCATGCTTGATACTCATACGATTGAAAATGATTATGTTGAGATTTCTCCTCCTTTTATGGTAAACAGAACTTCAATGACAGGTACGGGACAGCTTCCAAAATTTGAAGAAGACGCTTTTAACATAAAAAATAATGATTATTTTTTGATACCTACAGCGGAAGTTCCTGTTACGAATATTCATAGAGGTGAAATTTTAAACGAAGAAGATCTTCCTAAATATTTCACAGCTTATACGCCATGCTTCAGAGCAGAAGCCGGAAGTGCGGGAAGAGATACGAGAGGTCTTATAAGAAATCATCAATTTGATAAAGTGGAATTGGTTAAGTTGGCTAAGCCGGATAACTCATATGAAGAGCTTGAGGACTTGACCTTGGAAGCGAGAAAAATATTGGATTTATTGGAAATTCCATACAGAGTAATAGAGCTTTGTACCGGAGACTTGGGTTTCTCTGCTGCTAAAACTTATGATATTGAAGTATGGCTTCCAAGCTATAACAGATACGTAGAAATTTCTTCTTGTTCTAATTTTGAAGATTATCAGGCAAGAAGAGCTAATATAAGATACAGAGATAAGGACGGAAATGTTAATTTTGTCCATACATTGAACGGTTCTGCATTGGCTGTCGGCAGGACTTTTGCGGCAGTTCTTGAAAATTATCAAAATGAAGACGGAAGTGTAACGGTTCCTAAGGTTCTTAGAAATTATCTCGGCGGAATGGATGTAATAAAATAGGTTGAAAATATGGCGATAAAAAAAAGAGTGAGAAAAGTAGCAAAGAAACCAAGAAAAAAAGAAGATATATTTGAAGATTTTAATTTTAATAATATAGACCAAAATGACGATAATGATATAGATATTGATTACTCTGATAATGATATATTTAAAAATATCGATTTTGAAAAGCGAATTAAAAGTGATACTAAAACAAATCAAGTTTTAAATGACGCTGAGCCAAAAGAAAATCAAGTTATTGAAAATAATAATGAAGACGAGTTTTTTGAAGAAGAGGAAATTGAAAATATTCCTTTAAGAGAAGCTTTAAAATTTAAAATAACAGGTAAGACAATAGGTATATTCGTAGGGATTTTAATAGCTGCGTTTGCACTAGGTTTTACTTTGTCTAAGGTATTTCCCGGCGGGAAAGTATTTTACTCTGTAGTCAATTTGTCAGATGTAATAACAGACGGGAAAGTTGAATGTACTGTAAGCGATATAGTTGTAACAGATACACTATCTTCCGTTAAGGCTTCAAACGGAAATACATTTGTTTGTATATATTATGAGTATAAAAATATTTCTGATGAGGATTTGAAATGGGAGCAGCTGCCTTTTACTACTCTCGGCGGATATGATACTGATAAACCGGGACTTACACCTGATTATGAACTTAGCAATGATAGTATAAATAAAGACGCATTAAGGGAATATTCTTATATAATGGGCGTAGACCTAAGAGATGATTTAGATCCATTGAACCCCGGACAAAGCCGTGATGATGTAGATGTATATGAAATAAAAAAATCTGCACTTACCGATAAGAAAATATATCTTACTTTTGATATCTACGATAAAGCTATAAAAGTAGAGGAAGGTCTAAGTACACTCCCTAGCCTTAAAGAAACAATCAAAGAAAATAAACAGGAAATAAAAAAAGAACAGGAAACAGTAGGTATAACAAATAATTAAGAAAGATTTAACGGGATAATAATTATATATATTATCTCGTTTTTTAATAGGTTATTATATGTTTAATAGAAATGATAAAATAGGTATAGTCGCATGTTCAAATGGAATAAATGTAAAAAAGAAAGAGGAAATAGAAGAACTGGTAATTATTTTAAAAAATATGGGTTTTGTACCCATACTTGGCAATAATATATTTGAAGATAATTCAATTTTCTGCGGCAGTTCTATAGAAAAAGCAAAGTCTTTAATGGACTTCTATATTAATAATGAAATAAAAGCAATATTTGATGTTAGCGGAGGGGATATTGCTAATGAAATCCTTGATTTCTTGGATTATGATGTCATTAAAAATAATCCTAAGCCTTTTTTCGGATATAGCGATTTGACAACCGTGATAAATGCATTATATAGGAAAACCGGCGCAGTGAGTTATTTATATCAAATAAGAAATCTTGTTTCAGAATGTAGGGAAACACAAACGAAAGATTTTTATAATTCTTTGTTTCTTGGTAAGAATGACTTATTTGATTTTAATTATAAATTTATCAGAGGAAATAAATTAAAGGGTACGGTTCTAGGCGGGAATATAAGATGTTTACTAAAATTAGCCGGAACTGAATACTTTCCGGATTTTCAAAATAAAATTTTATTTCTCGAGAGCAGAAGCGGAAATGAAGGTGCAATGATTTCTTATCTAACTCAGTTGAAACAAATGGGGATATTTAATAAAATAAGCGGAATTATTCTCGGAAGATTTTCACAAATGGAAAGAGAGAATATAAAACCTACAGTAGAAGAGCTTATTTTAAATGTTACGAGAGACAAATCTTTTCCTATTGTTAAAACTAACGATATAGGGCATAATAAAAATTCAAAATGCATGATTATAGGGAAAGATATATATTAAAAGATAAATAAAAAAGAAGGTTTTAAAACCTTCTTTTTTTATGTACTTAGTGTACTATTTGAATCTTATTCAGGTTGAGCTGCTCCTGTTGGGCAAGCGCCTGCACAAGCTCCGCAATCGATACATGTAGCAGCATCGATTTCGTATTTTCCATCTCCTTCAGAAATTGCTCCTACTGGGCATTCACCGGCGCAAGCGCCGCAAGAGATACATTCATCAGTAATTACATGTGCCATGTCTTTACTACCTCCATAATATTTGTTTGTTCTAATATAACATTTTTACAGTTCTATTGCAATAGAAAACTATTTAAAATTGTAAGCAAAATATTACATTATAGATATGAGAAATAAGATGAAAGGCTTTATATATCGGCATTTAAATGAGGTGAGTAAGGTAGAATTAATAATGATTTTTATTATTATTTTTTATGTTTCTATGTATAGAGGGCAATGACTGCCCCCTTATAATACTATCTTTTTACATCGTCAAAAAAGTAGATAAGTTTTCCTCTATTTGTATTTGCTACTCTGCAGTTGCATTTTTCTTTGCATTTACAGCAAGAGCAAGAGCTTCTGCTTTGTGAACTTGCAGATATAAGATCTGTGCCTATAGGACCATTACAAGCACATGAAGATCTTCTGGGTTCAATATTGCTACATCCGCATCCGCAGCCGTTTCTTGATTCATTATTTCTTGAAGATCCGTTGTTACATCCGCAAGATCTTCTAGGTTCTGCATTGCCGGATCCACAGCCACAGCCATTTCTTGATTCATTGTTTCTCAATGATTCATTATTACATCCGCAAGAAGATGTTCTATTTGAATAACTCATTATTAATTCTACCACCTTTACTATATTACTGCTTTCGATATATAATATGAAATTTTTATATTTGTGTTACCTATTTTACATTATTTTTGTAAATGCCAATATTATAAGCAAAACTCCGCTGAACCAGCTTAGATTGGTCTTTACTATATCATTAAGTTTCCCTCCGAGTTTAAAGCCTAAAAATACCAGTGCAATACATATAATGAAGGCTAAAACAAATATAATAGAGACATTAGTAAAAGGAAAGGATAACCCTGCACATAGTGAATCCATTGAACCGAGCCCTCCTATCAAAAGAGCCTCTTTCATATCCAAGTCTTTTGATTTGTCTATATCCGCTTTCGTTTCATCTATAAACACATCTATCAAAAGATGATATCCTTCTATATTAAGACTTATATTTTTATTGAGTACTTGCATTTTCTTTAAATAGTTTTTTATTGCAGTAGAAAAAATATTATAGCTTCCTATTATTATAAGTACAAAAAAGCTTAGCATATTGAAAAGATGAACAGGTATTATATTTGATAATATATTGGATAGAAGGATTGATACACTGAGAGACACTGCACTTCCAAGCGCTATTATTATGGCTCCGGGGATTTTGACCTTGATATTATTGGAGCCGAATGATGAGCTTATAAGGAATGTGTCCATACTGAGGGCAACAATTAAAAGTAATAGCTTAAACAATTTTATTCCTCCTTATACTTTGTCATACTTATAATATGAATAAAATCCAAAGTCTGTGATTGAAATTAAAATATTGTTAAAATGTATAAAAAATAAATATTTTGTGGTATATTTAACTTAACATTAATTTATTTAGGAGGAATAAATGGATTTAAGAAAATTACAAAACGGTTCTGATGTAAGAGGTATTGCTCTGGAAGGGATTAAAGGCGAAAATGTAAATTTAACGAATGAAGCGAGTTATAAAATATCAAAGGCATTTGTAAAATGGCTTAAAAAAAGATTAAATAAAGACAGTATTAAGATTACTATCGGAAGAGATTCAAGATTATCCGGTCCCGATTTAGCAGAGAGCGTAATGAAAGGGCTAAGCAGTGAAGATAATGTAGATGTAGTTTATTTCGATTTATGTACTACTCCGGCTATGTTCATGAGTTGTGTAAGTGAAGAAGTGAATGCAGACGGTGCAATTATGATTACTGCAAGTCATCTTCCTTTTAACAGGAACGGACTTAAATTCTTTACTAAAGACGGCGGGGCGGAAAAAGAAGATATCAAATCTATTTTAGAAATAGCCAATGATATGGAATATTCAGAAAATGAAGCTAAGTACTCGATACTTGACTTTTTAAGTATTTATGCAGGTAATCTTGTTAAGACAATAAGAGAAAAGACAGGTGAAGAAAGACCTTTCGAAGGTAAAAAAATAATCGTTGATGCCGGAAATGGTGCAGGCGGATTTTTTGCTCATAAAGTGTTAGATGTATTGGGTGCAGATACAAGGGGAAGCGTATACTTAGAACCCGACGGGAAATTCCCTAACCATGTTCCAAACCCTGAACTTAAAGATGTAATGGACAGTTTTTCCGAAGTTGTTTTAAATGAGAAAGCCGATCTTGGAATTATATTTGATACGGATGTTGACAGAGCTGCCGCAGTTGATAAGAGCGGAGAAGAAATAAGCAGGAATAAGCTTGTTGCATTGATGGCAAGCATATGTTTGCAGGAAGCTAAAGGAAGCTATATTGTGACAGACAGCGTTACAAGCAGCGGTTTAAAAGAGTTTATCGAAGAAAAAGGCGGAGTTCATCACAGATTTAAAAGAGGATATAAAAATGTTATCAATGAAGGTATAAGACTTAATAAAGAAGGAAAAGAATGTCTATTAGCAATAGAAACGAGCGGTCACTGTGCTTTGAGGGAAAACTATTTCTTGGATGACGGTGCGTATATGGTTGTTAAGATTTTAATTAAGTTTTATGACCTTGTAAAAGAAGGAAAGGATTTTTCCGATTTAATCGGTTCTTTAAAGGAGGCTAAAGAAGAAGCTGAACTAAGAGCTACATTCTTGGTCGAAGATTTTAAGGACTACGGAGCAAAGCTTCTTGAAGATTTTAAAGTATATGTAAAAGAAGAGATGAAGGGCGCAAGTTTTGAAGAACCTAATTTTGAAGGTGTCAGAGTAAATGTGGAAAGAGATGGCATAAAGGGTTGGGTACTTTTACGACTTTCACTTCACGATCCTGTTCTTCCTATAAATATCGAATCGGAAAACGAAGGCGGAGTTGAAAATATCAAAAGAGAGATTCTCGCTTTCCTAGATAAATATGAAGTAAAATTATAAAAAATATTTAATAAGTTGCATTGATAAGAACACCTTATTAATGCAACTTTACTATAATATATAAAAGTGTACTCTTTAAGTATACGATAAATTCAGAGGAAATTTATGAAATTTAAAAATGTGATTGACGGCGAATTCGAAGAAGTAAAAGACGATAGCTATCAAAAGAAAAAAGAACAAAAAACAAGAAAAGAAAAAAAAGAAAAGAAGTCCAAAGAGCATAAAGAAAGAAAACCTATTAAAGGCAAAAAAGCAATATTTTCCGTTATAGGCATAATAATTCTTCTTTTAGGATTTCTTTATATAATAAATGATTATTATATAGAATATTTATGGTTTAAAGAAGTCAGTTATTTGGATGTTTTCTTTAAAGGGATCACAGCCAAGCTTACTCTCGGGATACCTTTCTTTATTATAATGCTGATAATCTCTTTATCCTATTTTAATTTTTTATTCAGTGTTATAAGAAAAGGCTACAATAAAGTAGGAAGTTTCGGCAACAAGATAAAAATATTTATATCGGTCGTTTATTCTGTAGTTGTAAGCGGCGCATTTATATATAAGCTATGGTATAAATTCCTTGAATTTAAGAATGCGGTCCCGTTTAATCAGGCAGACAGTTTGTTTGGTAAGGATATATCTTTCTATGTGTTTAAACTTCCATTCTTTACTGCATTAATAAAGCTGTTATTTGCTTCTGTTACTTTACTGTTTGTTATTACTATACTTATTTTTATAATACTTAGAGTTACGGGGAACAGAGAAATATATATAGAAAAAGAAAACGGGGTCAGCAGAGAAGAAAGGCTTAATTTCTTTATGAAGATATGGGATTTTATAAAAGTCCCATGCAGTATCTTTGTTTGTGTTCTCTTCATACTTGGAAGTATATATAGCTATTTATCTATGTTCGATGTGTTATATTCATCATCGGGGATAGTCTACGGTGCTACTTACAGTGATGTGACGATAACGGTTAATATGTATAAATTCTTTACGGGACTTTGTGCTCTTTTAGCTGTCGTATCCCTTGTTTTTGGTCTTAGGAATAAATTAAAACCTATAATAATCGGTGCTCTTATTATTCCTATAGTATATTTTTCGTTGGGTGGGATTAAAGTATTGGTTGAAAATTATATAGTAATCCCAAATGAATATGCAAAAGAGCAGAAGTATATTGAAAATAATATAAAGATGACAAGAAAAGCCTATAATATTGACGAAGTAGAGGTCAAAAGATTTGAGGGGAATAATGATTTGACAGCTAAGGATATTGCAAATAATTCCATTACTGTCGGTAATATTCCAATAAACGATTTTGAACCGACACTTGATGTTTACAATTCCCTTCAAAGTTTTAGGTCTTATTACTCTTTTAAGGATGTAGATATAGACAGGTATACTTTGGATAAGGTTGCAACACAAGTATTTATTTCCGTTAGAGAAATGGATCCGTCGAGTAAAGAAAATGCAAGGACTTGGGTAAATAAACATCAGAAATATACTCACGGATTCGGTACTGTGGTATCTCCCGTTACCGAAATAAACGAGTCCGGTCAGCCGGTTCTTATTCAAAAGGATATCCCTCCCAGCACAGCTTATGAAGAATTAAAGATAGATGAACCTAGGGTATACTTCGGAGAATCAAGTGATGATTATGTCATAGTAAATACAAAGAGCAAAGAATTTGACTATCCCGAAGGTAATAATAATGTAGAAAATAAGTATACAGGTAGCGGCGGGATAAAACTTTCACTTTATAATAGGCTTGCATTCTCCGTAAGCAATATGAGCAGTCGGTTATTATTTTCTTCCGACATAACAGAGGATAGTAAGATATTGATGCGAAGACAGGTAGCCGAAAGAGTTACTACCATTGCTCCTTTCCTTACTTATGATAAAGACCCTTATATAGTAAACTCGAACGGAAAGCTATATTGGATAATGGATGCTTTTACCAAGACAAATAAATATCCTTATTCCACACCTTCAAAGTTCGAAGACGGAACGAAATTTAACTATATTAGAAATTCAATAAAAGTAGTAGTAGATGCTTATAACGGAACGGTAAACTTCTATCAGGTAGATAAGAATGATCCGATAGCCTCTACTTATGCAAAGATTTATCCGGGTTTTATCAAGCCTATAGAGCAAATGGATAAAACTTTAAAAGAACATTTAAGATATTCTGAAGTTTTATTCAACATTCAAAGTGAAATGTATGAGAATTATCATATGACAAATCCTCAGGTATTCTACAACAAAGAAGACCAGTGGCAGGTAGCAAAACAATTCTATGGAACCAAAAAAGAAGCTGTCGATGTAAACAGTTCGTATCTTATAATGAAACTTCCCGACAGGAAAAAGGAAGAATTTATAATAATGGCTCCTTTTACTCCTAAAAATAAGAATAATATGGTTGCATGGATGGGAGGGATTTGTGACGGCGAAGACTACGGTAAATTAAAGGTTTATCAGCTTCCTAAACAAAAGCTGGTTTACGGTCCAATGCAGATAGAGCAAAGGATAGATCAGGATACGACTATAGCTCCTCAGCTCAATTTATTGTCTCAGGTAAGCAGTGAGGTATCAAGAGGCAATATGCTTACTATTCCTATTGAAGACAGTATACTTTATGTTGAACCTATTTATGTAAAATCCAGTACGGACCAAATGGCACTTCCCGAAGTTAAAGAAGTTATAGTCGCATACGGAAATAAAATCGTTATGAGAGACTCTTTGACAGAAGCGATAAATGCTATATTTAATTTAGGTGAAGGCGGTGACGGTGTTACGGGGATAGTCGATGATGCGATAGATAAAGCGACAAAAGACAATACTAAAACCGACCTTGAGAAAAAATCAAGGGAACTTCTTACTAAAGCTAAAGAGGCTCAGGCAAAAGGAGATACAAAGGCATATACAAAATATATGAGTGAACTTGAAAAAGTATTGGATCAAATAAGCGAATAAAATTATTAAATATTTTAAATTAAAAAAGATAGCTATATCAGCTATCTTTTTTATTATTAACTTTAAGGTAAATTATGTTTATTTTTTGGATAGATAATAATATGATAATATAAACGCTTGATTTGCTATAATTTATATATTGTATAAAAAATTACATAATAGCAATGTATAATAAAAATAATACACTTGATATTAAAAACCAAGAATTGATTTTATAGAATTTTTTACTGTTTATCTTTTTTTGTTTTTCATTTTTAATATTATTTTGATAATTATAAAATAATCCTATTCCTATAACTTGAATAATCAAGGCGACGGCGCATGGTACAAGCATTTTAAACGATAAGTAAAAGCTTACAAATAATAAAAATCCGGCAATGATCAAAATAGTAGCAATAATTGTAGGGTCACTTATTATTTTTGAGTTACCCTCTTTTATTGCAGATGTGATTTCGTTATCTATTTGTTTTAAAAGAATTTCATCACTACTTTGCTCATCACTTATATTACCTATCGATACATCGTTTTTTGATTTACAGTCTTCTTTTAAAATATAATCCGTTGATACTCCGAAAAGTTCACTTAATTTAATGATCTTATCAATATCCGGAAGGCATTGTTCAGCTTCCCATTTTGATACGGCTTGCCTTGATACCCCGAGCTTTTCTGCTAAAATTTCCTGAGATAAATTGTTTTCTCTTCTCAGCGTCATTATTTTATTTCCTATTGTCATTGTAGAATCCTCCTTTTTAGATTATATTACTAATATTTTTAATGGTATTCTACCAAATCTAGCTTGAATTTTGTAAACCCACGGTTGCAATAGGTATAGAATAATACTTTATGGTAGTTAAATATTGATTTTATTATAATAAAATAAAAAATTAGTATTATATTTTGTTGTAATTAAAAAAAAGAGAATAATTTAATATTCTCTTTTAGTTTGTCTGTTCACTTTTTAATTCATTTACTATAAAAGATACCACTTCATTTGGTCGGATATTAAGTACATGGGAGAATTCATCATGTAAGATCCTTTCTGCATTTTTCATAAATTGTTCATCACTCATATGCAGCTTCTTCCCTTGTTTAATAAGTTCATCCTTGTGATAATGTAGTGTGATTATTAATTTAATTAAATCTCTTCTGTCTCCGGATTGAATTATTTTTTTATATATATCTCTTCTTTCACTATCATTTTCAATCCAAATCATATCTTCGTTAGGCATATTCTTAATAAGTTTAAAAATTTCTTCAGATGATAATATTTTGCGCATTTTACTCGTTTGTTTTTCATTGTCAACCGGAACATATATGGTCATTCCGTTTTTGTTGATAGAATTTAAAATATAATATTTTTGTTTTTCTCCTCCAAAATCCTTTTCAGTGATTTCGGATATTTTGCATACTCCTTCGGTGTCGTATAGAATTATTTCATCTACTTTATACATTTATTAACCCTTCTTTCTTAATTGGTTTATGTATGCTAAAGCTATTTTGTTTGTAAATAAAAAGAGCAGTTTTTTGTAACTGAATTTTATGTCACAAAATAAACTGCACGTTACATAAATATATTATAACATATTTTCTTTGATTATGTAATAATAATTTTTTCTTTTTTTTAAAAGGATAAAACACCCTTTAAGGGTGTTTTATCTTCTGTTTCTTCTGGAATTATTATTTGATGCAGACGGCATATAATCTCTCATATTACCTCTAGGAAGAGTTACAAACTTAACTGCATATATATCACATATGATATATTCGTTGTTTTCAACATTATATAATGTAAAATAACTTAGACCTACACTATACATTATACCTTGCTTAGATACGAGTGTATCACTGCCAATCAAGAATTCGCATATACAAAATTCTCCTATAATTCTGTTAAGTATGGCAGGTGTTGTTCCCGAAACAAATTCAGGAGGAACATTCGAACCGTCGCTATCCATGATTGTAGCTGAACCGGTATTAGTACCGTTCATTTTACCGTCCAAACCCGAACTAGATGACATCTGACCATTTAAAATATTATTTAAATTATCTTCTCTTTCCATTCTCGACCCCTTTTCTTTATGTATCTAAATATTTTTCTGTCGGATTGTAAAAGCAATGTGCACCTATTTTGGTTATAAGACTTCCTACATTGCTTGGGAAATTTTGTCTGCACGCATTTGAAAACGGATTATAAAACCAAAGAGCATAACCGAGATTATATAACCTCCCGCCTCCGATTGCCCAGTCCGCAATGGCATAATGAATGTCTGTGGGATTCATGTTGTAGATATTTTGGGCATTGTACCTGCCGTTCACCGTTTCCATTGCACAAGTGAACTGTCCTCTTTGCATAATGATATTTCTTATGCTTCCTCCGTCTGAAACCCTTGCATATTCTCCGTAAGGTGTATAAACTCTGTTCATTACAACACTTGCTACTGCCGCCATTCCGACATCACCTTCACCGCCGGCTTCACATTCAATCAACCTTGCAAATAATTCTCTTTCCGAATATGCCATCATTTCCTCCAAAAAAATATTTTATAGTAATGTATATTCATAAAATTGTCTTTTATTCATTGTTAAATTACTTTGGATGATGTATTATATTTTAAATCAAAAAAGAATAATGTGTTATATTTTAGCAGATATATTATCTATGAAAAAAAATAAAAATATGATAAAATATAATACACGACTTTTATAGTTAAAAAATAATAACTTTAATATATAATGAGGTGTCATTTTGGCAAATAAAAAGACTACTGCAAAAAAGAAAAATAGCAGAAGCACTAAGACAACACGAACAAGCAAGAAGCAGCTGGAACAGGAATTGTATAAAAAGAAGATCGTTCAAAATGAAGTAATCGGAGTGGTTATTTTATTTTTTGGTATATTTATGCTCTATTCTCTTTTATCAAAGGACAGCGGTGTATTTGGTAATAACCTGCATAATATATCAATGTTTTTATTTGGTAATGTCGGAACGTCACTTATTGGCGCGGCATTCTTGATATTGGGCTTTTATGTCATATCAAGGCTTAAACCTTTTAAAGAACTCATTACCTTAATTTGCGTGACCGTTATTATTTTTAATATAATGGCTGCGTTCAATATCGGAGGAGAACTTTTAAAGTACGGAGCCTTCAGTAATCAATTATTTGTATCGGTACTAAATGTAGTTACCAAAGGCGGGATAATCGGTATTTGGCTTGGGGGAATATATACTACTCTTCTTTCTGAAATAGGAGGATATATATTCATAGCTACATCTATAATCGTATGTTTGATATTAATATTCAAAGATAATATTGCATTATATAAAGAAGACAGGAAAGCACTTAGACTTAAAGAAAAAGAAGTCAAAATGGAAATAAGAGAAGAAAGGCTTAATGAAAAGCTTCTAAAAAGAGAAGAAGAAATCAGAAAACAGGCTTTGGAGGGAAAAAGTAAACCCGGATTTTTCCCTGCCTTTAGAAGTAAACTTCCTAAAAATCCATATGATGCAAAATCTATAACTACGGATAAAGATAAAGAAGAAGTTTTGGATAAATGGGAAAAAGAATATAAGGAAAGTAAAAATCCATTTAAAAAGAAAGCAGAAAAAAGAGAAGAACCAATAATAAAAACTTATTACAGAGGTGAGCAGGGAAGCTTTATAGATTTTGATGAAGAAGAGAAGAAGAGTAATAAAAAAGAAAATATCGTTACGGAAGAAAAACCCAATAAAGAAGAAATAAAAAACAGAGTCAGAAAAGAACAGGGACTTGACGATATAATAAAAGAAACAGAAGAGAGTCAGAATAAGGCAAATAAAGAAATAGAGAGAACAAAGAATTTTGTAAGTCCTAAAAGCATAAATGATGAAGATTTTATAAATGATAAGCCTATAGAACATATTGAAAAAATAGACTTGAGCGATATAGACAGAGCCAATAAAGAACAAGCGGAGCAGTTAAACAATATTAAAGCTGCTATGGAAGGTAGGAGTACAACTTCAGATACTTCTCTTGTGGAGGAGAAAGAAAAGATCCCTTATGTATTTCCTAAGGTAAGTCTACTCAAAAGAGCAGACAGACGAAATAATAAGGGAGAAAGAGACAGAGTCCTTGAGAACACAAAAGTATTGGAAGAAACACTTGCTAATTTTAAAATAGGTGCAAGAGTTACAGAAGTAAGTATCGGACCGACAGTTACTAGATATGAACTTGAACTTGAGCCGGGCATAAAAGTAAGCAGGGTCGTAGGGCTTCAGGATAACCTTGCAATGGCACTTGCGGCGAACGGGATAAGAATGGAGGCTCCTATTCCCGGCAAAAGCGCTATAGGTATAGAGGTGCCAAATAAAGAAGTTTCTGTTGTCGGTTTTAGAGAAATTGTAGAAGATAAGAAATTTAAGGACAGTAAGTCTAAACTTTCTATAGCCCTTGGGAAGAATGTTACCGGGGATATGGTAGTAATGGATATAGCAAAACTTCCACATTTACTTATTGCAGGTGCTACGGGTTCCGGAAAAAGTGTTTGTATCAATGCGATAATAAGTTCTATTTTATTCCACGCAAGTCCCGAAGAAGTCAGACTGATACTCATTGACCCTAAAATGGTAGAACTTAATGTATATGAGGGTATTCCTCATTTATTGGTTCCCGTTGAAACCGACCCTAATCATGCTGCAGGTGCACTTAAATGGGCAGAAAAGCAAATGAAGATAAGATATGACTTATTTGCTCAAAATAGAGTAAGAGATATTAAAGGATATAACAAGAAAATGGAAGAGACCGGCGGTGAAAAGATGGCTCAATGGGTCATTATAATAGACGAGTTAGCTGATTTGATGATGACATGTGCCTCTCAGGTAGAATCTGCGATTTGCAGATTAGCTCAGCTTGCCAGAGCGGCGGGAATTCATTTGGTACTTGCTACTCAAAGACCGAGTGTCGATGTTATCACAGGACTGATAAAGGCAAATATACCTTCTCGTATATCTTTTGCAGTATCATCTCAAATAGATTCAAGAACGATACTCGATATGGCGGGAGCAGAAAAGCTTCTCGGCAGAGGGGATATGCTATATGCACCTGTCGGAAGTAATGCTCCGATGAGGGCACAGTGTGCTTATATAAGCGACGAAGAAGTAGAGGAAGTCGTTAAGTTCATCAAGAAAACTCAAGTTCCTAATTATGATGAAGATGCTATAAAAGGTATTGATACCGTAGCGGTAGAAGAAAATATGCCTGGAAGCGAAAAGGATGTAAACAGAGAAGACTTTATAGATGATAAATTTAATGATGCGCTTAATATAGCTTTTGAGCTGGGAGAAATATCTACATCAATGCTTCAAAGAAGGCTTAGGATAGGTTATGCGAGAGCAGGAAGGATCGTAGATGAACTTGAACAAAAAGGGATAGTATCTGCGCCTGAAGGAAGTAAACCAAGAAAAGTACTAAAGAAAAGAGAAGATTTTTTCTCAAACAGTGTGGTTGAGAGTGATGAAGTGTATCCGGAGGGGACTTTGGATATAGAAGAGGAAATATATTAATTGGAGAATAATATGAAAAAAGTTTTTGTTTTAACTTTAGGCTGTCCCAAGAATACCGTCGACAGTGAAAATATAATGTATTTATTAAGTAATCAGGGGTATAAAATAGTGGATGATGCTGCTGTAAGTGATTACATAATAATAAACACTTGTACTTTTATCCATGATGCTATGGAAGAAAGTATCAATTCAATATTAGAGGCAACTTTGGTTAAAAAAGACAGAAGTGAAGTAAAAATAATCGTAACGGGATGTCTTGCACAGAGGTATTCAAAAGATTTAAAAGAAGAAATACCGGAAGTAGATGCGTTTGTGGGTACCGGTGAATTTTATAATATGGATAAAATCATAAGAAGCATGGAGACTGAAGATAGTGATGAAGTAATAGTAAAAGTGGATAATATTGATTGTCCTATTTTTGAAACAGACAGGACTTTGACGACTCCGTCTCACTTTGCTTATTTAAAAGTATCCGAAGGCTGTGACAAACACTGTACTTACTGCGTTATCCCAAGTATCAGAGGTAAACAAAGAAGCAGAAAAATAGAAGATATTATAGATGAAGCAAAGAGGCTGGCAGATAGGGGAGTTAAGGAACTAATTTTGATTGCTCAGGATGTAGGCGAATATGGTACCGATTTATATGGAGAGAGAAAACTTCCGGATTTATTGGAAGAATTAAACAAGATAGAAAATATTCATTGGATAAGAGTACTTTATATATATCCGGAAACTGTTTCCGATAAGCTTATTGATAAATTCGTCAATTTGGATAAGGTACTTAAGTATATCGACATGCCTCTTCAGCATATAAATGATAATATACTAAAAAAAATGGGAAGAAAGACTTCTAAGGAAGATATACTTACACTTATTAGGAAACTAAGGAGTAAAGTGAAAGGCATAAAAATACGTTCTACCTTTATAACCGGATTCCCCGGAGAAACTGAAACAGAGCATAAAGAACTTTTAGAGTTTATTAAATTGTATCAGCTTGACAGGGTTGGTTTTTTCAAATATTCAAGAGAAGAAGGAACTCCTGCTTATGATATGGATAATCAAGTAAATGAAGAGATAAAAGATGAAAGATATATGGAACTTATGTCTGTTCAGGAAGATGTTTCCGAAGAATTGATGGAGAGTTGTTTGGACAAAACATTGGAAGTCCTTATCGAAGAAAAAGTTGAAGATGAAGATAATGTTTATATAGGCAGAAGTTATATGGACTGTCCTGAAATTGACGGTGAAGTGTATGTTTATGCAGATAGAGACCTTGAAATAGGAAATTTTTATGATATAGTTATAGAAGATTCAATGGAATATGATTTAATTGGAAGGACTAAATAATGAACTTAGCAAATAAAATAACTCTTTTCAGAGTTATAATGATACCTATTTATGTTGTTATGATGATAATGACGAATATTCCCAACAATTATTTGATTGCGGGTATAATATTTATCATTGCGTCTATATCGGATTTTGTGGATGGACAAATAGCAAGAAAGTGCAATATGGTAACGGACTTTGGGAAATTTGTGGATCCTCTTGCGGATAAACTTCTCGTTATGGCTGCTATGCTCTGTTTTGTGGAAATCAATTTTATTCCTGCATGGATCGTAATAACTATACTTGCAAGAGAATTTATTGTTACCGGACTTAGGACTCTTGCGGCTTCAAACGGTGTTGTTATTGCTGCGGATAAAATAGGTAAACTTAAGACCACGACCCAAATGATAGCATTGGTTCTTATGCATTTTTCCGGATTGAACGAAACGATATACACTGTGTCAATCGTTCTTATGTATGCTGCACTAATACTTACCGTAGTATCCGGTGTAAATTATTTGATATTAAATAAGAATTTGTTTAATGTAAAAGAGTGATATATAAATAAAAAGAGCATGTGAGTATGCTCTTTTTTTACGCCTAACTTCGTCAGATTCCGCGCCCCGTTATTTTATTTCTCATTACTAATCTAAAATAAGCTTTCCGTTTTCTTCGTGATAATCTCCGTCTTTATTTTTCATTAAAGTATGTTTTATGAAATGTAAAAGTTTTTCTTCTCCTTCTTCGCTTAACATTGTCAGTAAATAGTCTGTTAAGAATTCACTGTCTTTATCTATTACATAAAAATCTTTTCCGTTAAGCCAATATTTTAAAGGTTCAACAACTGTGTATTTATCACCCAAGTAGTTTTTTGAAGCACTTATTCTGTCTATAACCATTTCAGCGACATATCTTTTGGGCATTTTTATGCCAATTAATCCATCGTGTGGATTTTTTGCAAAATCTATCCAGTACTCAAAATGATGTTTGTTTTTTCCCTTATGGTGAAGCCAGCCAGGTGCATACCCTTTTACTTCTTTTTCTTTGCTTATTGGGCTTCTGTTTCCGCCCTGGTAATATTTGACTCCCGAGAAAAACTCGATAGGAGCATATTTGGACATATCATGGAGCAGTCCTTGTTTATATAATCCGGCTTTAAAGCAGGTTTTCAGTACATACATTTTGTGTCTGTTTATTGTACATAAATGTCCAAAAAACTTGTTCATTTTAGCTCTCCTTTAAATGTAAATCTATTTATATAGTATAACAAAATATCCATAAGAAAATCCATACTAAAAGTTTACTTTTTCTTTATTTGTTTACATATGTAACTTTGATGACTAAAAAGTGACTTGTTTATGCTATTTTATTGAGCAAAAATTGACCTGCTGATATAATAAAAATATAAATTATTACATTTAAATGTTTGTTTTATATATTATGCAGTAAATAGTAAAATGTTAAAAATGAAATTTCATTTATATATTTAAGGAGGTAAATATGTGTGATATTTTAAAAGATTTATATGAGGGCAATATTAATCCTTCAATGGAGATCGTACCATTCACGAAAGAGTATGAGACAGAACTTAGAGAAAAAACAAAAAGTGAAGATGAGTTTTTAAGTAAGCTTGACAGAGATATGCAAAATGAGTTTTATAATATTATGGAGAGGTGGATAAAAGCATATCCTTTGGAACTCAGAGAATACTTTATAACGGGATATAAGCTTGGAGTTAAAATGACTGCCGAAGTTTATAAAGATTAGATAATAAAAAAATAAAAGGATTTTATCCTTTTATTTTTTTAATTTTTCTTCCCATTCTTTTTCTTTAAATCCTGTGAGAATAAAATCTTCTGCAACTATTATGGGTCTTTTTACAAGCATACCGTCTGTTGAAAGTATTTCAAACATTTCATCTTCGCTCATGTTCGGTATTTTATCTTTAAGACCGAGTTCTCTGTATTTCATTCCGCTTGTATTAAAAAATCTTTTAATTGGCAGTCCGCTTATTTCAAACCAAGTTTTTAGTTCTTCCTTTGTAGGATTGTTTTCTACTATATGTCTGTCTTCAAATTCAATATTATTGTCATTAAGCCATTTTTTTGCTTTTTTGCATGTTGTGCATTTAGGATATTCTAAAAATAAATATTTCAAAATCATACCTCCTACTGTTTTTTTATTTATTATAGCAGAAAAATATATTTGATAATATAAATAATGTTTTATTTTATAATTTAATAATAAAAATATTGATATAATTTTAAAATTTTGGTAAAAATGTATAATATATACACAAATATTTAGTAAAAAAATATTGATTAAAAAAAGTAAAAAAAATGTAAGAAAAGCCTTGCATTATAGGCTTTTATAGTGTACTATTAGTAAGCTATGACAAAAAGGAATGCGTTGAAGCGGGAGGTTGCCGTGAGAACGGGTTTTTCCGTGGAGTATGTCACCATCTAGAATGGGGCGGCATGCTTGATGTTTTTGTGTGACTTTACTACAGGTGAAACACACGGAGCAGTGTATCAAGTATGGTCGTACTGGCGAATCAAGATTTCAGGAGGAAGAAAGTATGGCAAATCAAAAAATCAGAATTAAGTTAAAGGCTTATGATCACGCAGTAATCGATAAATCAGCAACAAAGATTGTTGATACTGCAAAAAGAACAGGAGCGGAAGTTTCCGGACCTATTCCACTTCCAACACAAAAGGAAGTTGTAACAATTATCAGAGCGGTTCATAAGTATAAGGATTCTAGAGAACAGTTCGAAATGAGAACTCATAAGAGAATGATAGATATCCTTAACCCAACGCCAAAAACAGTTGAAGCTCTAATGAAATTAGACTTACCAGCTGGTGTTGATATTGAAATCAAATTATAAAATTATGACTACTAAGTAGTCCGCTAATGGAGGTAGAAAGAATGAAGAAAGCTATTATGGCTAAAAAAGTGGGCATGACTCAGGTTTTTAGTGAAACTGGTGAAGTTATCCCGGTAACTGTATTGCAAGCTGGTCCTTGCTATGTATTACAAGTTAAGACGGTTGAAAAAGACGGTTATGAAGCTGTTCAACTTGGTTATGGTGAAATTAACGAAAAGAATGTTAACAAACCTTTAAAAGGACATTTTGAAAAAGCAGGCGTTAAACCTGTAAGAAAAATCAAAGAATTCAGATTTGATGATTGTTCAGGTTATGAAACAGGAAATGAAATCAAAGCTGATGTATTTGAAGCCGGAGATAAGATTGATATTACCGGAGTAAGCAAAGGTAAGGGATTCCAAGGTGCTATTAAGAGACATGGTCAATCAAGAGGACCTATGGGACACGGTAGTAAATCTCACAGAGTAGTAGGTGCTATGAGCGGTGCTTCTTATCCGGGAAGAGTAATGAAAGGTAAAAACATGCCAGGACACATGGGCAGTGAAAAAGTTACAGTTCAAAACTTGACAGTTGTTAAAGCTGATAATGAAAATAACATGCTCCTTGTTAAAGGTGCTGTTCCGGGGTCTAACGGTTCTATCGTAACAATTACTGATAGTATCAAGGCTTCTAAATAAAGTATTAGGTAAGGAGGATAGATATGAAAGCAGATGTATTAAACGTAAAAGGCGAAGTTGTTGAAAGTGTAAGCTTAAACAATGATATTTTCAAAATCGAACCTAATATGCCGGTTGTTCATCAATATGTTAAGGCATACCTTGCTAATCAAAGACAAGGAACTCAAAGTGCTAAAACAAGAGCAGAAGTGCGTGGGGGCGGTAAAAAGCCATGGAGACAAAAAGGTACAGGTAGAGCAAGAGTTGGTTCATCAAGAAATCCGGTTTGGACCGGTGGTGGTGTAGCATTTGCTCCAAAACCAAGAGATTATTCTCAAAGCATCAATAAGAAAATGAAAAGACTTGCTATGAAGTCAGTGTTCTCTGCTAAAGTAAATGATAAAGAATTATTTATCTTAGACGAACTTAAATTTGATGCTCCAAAGACTAAAGCTATGGTTGAAGTATTTAATAACTTAAAAATAAATAAAACTTTGGTTGTTATCGCGGAAAACGACAAGAATGTCGTTAACTCTGTAAGAAACATTAAAGATGCTAAGTGTGCTACGGTAGGAACACTTAACGTATACGAAATGTTAAAATACAATAATTTGATTTTAACTAAAGATGCATTAACAAAAATAGAGGAGGTATATAAATAATGAATCCTCATGATATTATTATTAAACCAATCGTAACAGAACAAAGTATGTTCGATGCAGAAAATAAAAAATACACATTCAAGGTTATGAAAAAAGCAAACAAGTATCAAATCAAAGATGCTGTTGAAGAAATTTTCGATGTAACCGTAAAACAAGTCAACGTTATGAATATGAACGGAAAACTTAAAAGAATGGGTAGAACACAAGGTAGAAGAGCTAACTGGAAAAAGGCTATTGTTACATTAACAGAAGCTAGTAAAGAAATTAAGTTCTTTGAAAATATCTAAGGAGGCGATTACTGATGGGTATTAAAAAATATAAACCAACCTCACCGGGTCTTAGAGGTATGACAGTTTCTACTTTTGAAGAAGTTACAAAAACATCTCCTGAAAAGAGACTTACTTCTAAAAAGACTAAGACTGCCGGAAGAAACAATAACGGTAGAATTACTGTAAGACATCATGGTGGCGGTGCTAAACAAAAATACAGAATCATTGATTTTAAAAGAAATAAAGATGGTATTCCTGCAAAAGTAAGTGCTATCGAATACGATCCAAACAGAAGTGCAAATATTGCATTATTATTCTATGCTGACGGTGAAAAGAGATATATCATCGCACCTAACAACTTAAAAGTTGGTGATACGGTTATGTCCGGTAAGGATTCTGATATCAAAGTAGGTAATGCATTGAATCTTGAAGATATTCCTGTAGGTACAATCATTCATAATATTGAACTTAAAGCAGGTAAAGGTGCTCAAATGGCAAGAAGCGCCGGAACCTACGTTCAATTGATGGCTAAAGAAGGTAACTACGTAACTTTAAGACTTCCTTCAGGTGAAATGAGACTTGTAAGAAAAGAATGCAGAGCTACAATCGGTCAGGTAGGAAATCTTGAACATGAAATAATCACTATCGGTAAAGCCGGTAGAAAAAGACATATGGGTATTAGACCAACAGTCAGAGGTTCTGTTATGAACCCTAACGACCATCCACACGGTGGTGGTGAAGGTAAGGCGCCAATCGGTAGAAGCGGTCCTGTTACTCCTTGGGGTAAACCAACGCTTGGTTATAAGACTCGTAAGAAAAATAAACATTCTGACAAATATATTGTAAGAAGAAGAAGCGGTAAATAGGAGGTAGAGGATGAGTAGATCAACTAAAAAAGGCCCTTACGTGGATGAGAGACTTCTTAAGAAAATAGAAGCAATGAATGAAAGCGGCGAAAAACAAGTAGTTAAAACTTGGTCAAGAGACTGCACAATCTTCCCTCAAATGGTAGGACACACTGTTGCAGTTCATGACGGCAGAAAACATGTTCCGATCTTTGTTGTTGAAGATATGGTTGGACATAAATTTGGTGAATTTGCACCAACTAGAACATTTAGAGGCCACGCAGGCGAAAAGAAGACTGGCGTTAAATAGGCTTAATAGGAGGAAAATAAATGGAAGCAAAAGCAACTGCAAAATATTTAAGAGTTTCACCTATTAAGGTAAAAAGAGTTGCTTCTTTAGTAAGAGGTAAAAACCTAGGCGAAGCTATTAATATTTTAAAACTTACAGGAAACAAACCTGCAAAAGAAATAGAAAAAGTAGTAAAATCAGCAGCAGCAAATGCTGAAAACAATCATGATATGGACGTTACAAAGCTATACATCTCTGAAATTAGTGCTAATCAAGGACCTACATTAAAAAGATTTAGAGCTGGTTCTCAAGGTAGAGCGTCTATGATATTAAAAAGAAGCTCACACATCAGTGTAGTTCTTAAAGAAAGAGCATAAGGAGGATGAATATCTAAATGGGTCAAAAAGTAAATCCACATGGTTTGAGAGTTGGCGTAATCAAAGATTGGTCTTCAAGATGGTATGCAAAAGACAAAGACTTCGGAGACACTTTAGTAGAAGATTACAACATCAGGAAATATATTAAAACAACACAATATAATACCGGAATTTCCAGAATTGAAATCGAAAGATTCGGTGAAAAGATCAAAATCTTTATTTACACAGGAAAGCCTGGAAAGATCATCGGTAAAGCCGGTTCTGGTATTGAAGCAGTAAGAAAACAACTTCAAAAGATGACTGGTAAAAATGTTTATATCAACATTATTGAAGTAAAAAATGTTGACTGTGACGCACAATTAGTAGCAGAAAACATCGCTCAGCAGCTTGAAAGAAGAATTTCTTTCAGAAGAGCAATGAAACAAGCTATCGGCAGAGCCCTAAGAGGTGGTGCTGAAGGTATCAAAACAAGCGTTTCAGGAAGAGTAAACGGAGCTGAAATGGCTAGAACAGAACAATATAGTGATGGAAACGTGCCACTTCAAACATTAAGAGCTGATATTGATTATGGTTTTGCGGAAGCAGATACAACATATGGAAAAATCGGTGTAAAAGTTTGGATAAATAAAGGCGAAGTTCTTCCAACTAAAGGTGAATAATTAGTATTTCAATAAGGAGGATAAATAACAGTTATGTTAATGCCTAAAAGAGTAAAACACAGAAAAGTACATCGTGGCAGAATGACAGGAAAAGCTACGAGAGGAAATAAAGTAACTTACGGCGATTACGGTATTCAAGCATTAGAACCTGCTTGGATCACTTCTAATCAAATAGAAGCAGCCCGTATCGCTATGACAAGATATATTAAAAGAGGCGGACAAGTTTGGATTAAAATTTTCCCGGATAAGTCTGTAACAAAGAAACCTGCCGAAACTCGTATGGGTAAAGGTAAAGGTGCTCCAGAATACTGGGTAGCGGTTGTAAAACCGGGTAGAGTTATGTTTGAGCTTGCAGGAGTAGATGAAGAAACTGCAAGAGAAGCTATGAGACTTGCTCAACATAAACTACCAATCAAGACAAAATTTATCACTAAAGCAGAACAAGAAAATTTAGTAGGTGGTGAAGCATAATGAAAGCGCAAGATATTAGAAATATGAGTGAACAAGAATTAAATAATAGGCTTTCGTCTTTAAAAGAAGAATTATTCAATCTACGTTTTCAACATGCAACAGGACAGCTTGACAATCCTTTGAAGATAAGGGAAGTTAAAAGAGACTATGCTAGGGTGAAAACTGTACTTCGAGAAAGGGAATTACAAGCTAACGCTTAGTAATTTTAGGTAGGATAAATGGAAAGAGGAAACAGAAAAGTAAGAATTGGTAAAGTTGTTTCAAATAAAGGTGACAAGAGTATCGTTGTTGCTATCGAAACAATGGTAAACCATCCATTATATAAAAAGCGTGTAAAGAAAACAACTAAGTTCATGGCTCATGATGAACAAAACATGTGTGATGTTGGTGATATTGTTAAAATCATGGAAACAAGACCACTTAGCAAATCTAAACGTCATAGATTAGTTGAAATCGTAGAAAAGGTTAAATAGCCTTTTGGCGTTTTAAGGAGGTTTAGAGAATGATACAACAAGAAAGTAGACTAAAAGTAGCTGATAACAGCGGTGCAAAAGAACTATTATGTATCAGAGTACTTGGAGGAAGCAAAAAGAAGACTGCCAATATCGGAGACGTTATTGTAGCAAGTGTTAAAAGTGCTGCTCCGGGCGGAATGGTAAAAAAAGGTGACGTTGTAAAAGCTGTTGTTGTTAGAACTGTAAGCGGTGTTAGAAGAGCTGATGGAACTTATATCAAATTCGATCAAAACGCTGCTGTTATATTAAAAGAAGATAACCAACCAAGAGGAACTCGTATCTTCGGTCCGGTTGCTAGAGAACTTAGAGAAAAGAAGTTCATGAAAATCGTTTCACTAGCTCCGGAAGTGTTATAAGGAGGCTTTTATAATGCATGTAAAGAAAGATGATAAAGTAATTGTTATTTCTGGTAAAGATAAAGGAAGTATTGGCAAAGTTATAAAAGGCTTTCCAAAAGAAAACAGAGTAATTGTTGAAAATGTAAATGTTAGAAAAAAACATTTAAAAGCAACAAATCAAATGCAACAAGCAGGTATTGTCGAAGAAGCATGTCCGATAGATGCTTCAAACGTTTTATTATACTGTGACACATGTAAAAAAGGTGTTAGAGCTGGCGTAAAAGTTAATGACGGCAAAAAAGAAAGATACTGCAAAAAATGTAATGCAACTTTTAAATAGTAGGGGGCAGTAATTAATGAGTAGATTAAAAGAAAAATACAAAGCTGAAGTTATAAATGCACTTACTGAAAAGTTCGGATATAAGAATGTAATGCAAGTACCAAAACTTGATAAAATAGTTGTTAACATGAGATTTGGGGATTGTAAAGATAACTCAAAACAAATGGAAGCAGCAGCAAACGAACTTGCTTTGATAACAGGTCAAAGACCTATTATGGTAAAAGCTAAAAAATCAGTTTCTAACTTCAAATTAAGAGAAGGTATGACGATTGGTGCTAAAGTAACACTTAGAGGTGAAAGAATGTATGAATTTGCTGACAGACTTCTAAATGTTGCAATCCCAAGAATCAGAGACTTCAGAGGAGTTAATCCTAAGAGTTTCGATGGAAGAGGCAACTATTCTTTAGGTCTTAAAGAACAACTTATCTTCCCTGAAATTGATTATGATAAGATTGAAAAATTAAGAGGAATGGATATCGCATTCGTTTCTTCAGCAAATACAGATGAAGAAGGCTATGAATTACTTAAATTAATGGGTATGCCTTTCAAAGAAGCATAGGAGGATAAGTTTTATGGCTAAAAAAGCAATGGTAGAAAAGCAAAAAAGAACACCAAAGTATTCAACAAGAGCATATACAAGATGTAAAATATGCGGAAGACCTCATGCTTACCTAAGAAAATATGGTATTTGTAGAATATGTTTTAGAGAACTTGCTTACAAAGGTGAAATCCCTGGCGTAAAGAAAGCAAGTTGGTAGAAATAATATAAGAAAAGTAATTAAGGAGGTTTTCTAATATGTCTATGACAGATCCAATTGCGGATATGCTAACTAGAGTTAGAAATGCAAATAACGCAGGACACAAAGATGTGATGATCCCTGCTTCTAATATTAAAAAAGCTATCGCCAACATTTTATTAGAAGAAGGTTATATAAAGAAAGTAGATTTTATAGAAGATAATAAACAAGGCATGATTAAAGTTACTTTGAAGTACGGTAAAGACGGCGAAAAAGTAATTGCAGGCCTTAAAAGAATTTCTAAACCGGGACTTAGAATTTATGCTTCAAACGAAGAATTGCCTAAAGTTCTAAATGGTTTAGGAGTAGCAATTATATCAACTTCAAAAGGCGTTATGACTGATAAAAAAGCCAGAAAAGATAACGTTGGCGGCGAAGTTTTATGCTACGTATGGTAATAGAAAATAGGAGGAAGAAATAGATTATGTCTAGAGTAGGAAACGCACCTGTTAATTTACCAGCTGGAGTTGATGTAAAAATTAACGATAACGTAGTTACAGTAAAAGGACCAAAAGGTGAATTAACACAAGAAATAGATAAAGATATTATCATTGAAATCAACGATAATGTTTTAGAAGTAAAAAGACCTAATGACGATAAAAAATATCGTTCACTTCATGGTTTATCAAGAGCTTTAATTCAAAACATGGTAACAGGTGTTACTGATGGTTTTGAAAAGAAACTTGAAATTGTCGGTGTTGGTTACAGAGCACAAAAACAAGGTAAAACTTTAGTACTTAGCCTTGGATATTCTCATCCTGTAGAAATGGAAGATCCTGAGGGTATCGAAACAGTTGTTGACGGACAGACAACAATTTTAGTTAAAGGTATTGATAAACAATTAGTTGGCGCTCATGCTGCTAACATCAGGGAAAAAAGAAGCCCTGAACCTTACAAGGGCAAAGGCGTTAGATACGCTGATGAATTTGTAAGAATTAAAGAAGGTAAATCAGGTAAATAGGAGGGGTGTATAGATGATATCAAAAGTTAACAAAAATGAAATCAGAAAGAAAAGACATCTTAGAGTAAGAAATAAGATTAGCGGCACTCCTGAAAGACCAAGACTAAATGTTTTTAGAAGCAATAAGCAAATTTATGCTCAGCTTATTGATGATGTAAACGGAGTAACTCTTGCGGCTGCTTCAAGCTTAGACGCTACGATCAAAGATGAATGCGCTAAGGCTAAAAAACTTGAAGCTGCAACATTAGTTGGCAAAGAAATCGCAAAAAATGCTAAAGCTAAAGATATTAGCGCATGCGTTTTCGATAGAGGCGGCTATGTATATGAAGGTAGAGTTAAAGCTCTAGCTGACGGTGCAAGAGAAGCTGGACTTGAATTTTAAGGAGGCTAAAGGAAATAATGAATAGAAATTTTAATCCTGAAGAATTAGATATAAAAGAAAAAGTTGTTGCGATTAACAGAGTAACAAAAGTTGTTAAAGGTGGTAGAAATTTCCGTTTTAGTACTCTTGTAGTAGTAGGCGATGAAAACGGCCACGTTGGTGTAGGCCTCGGTAAAGCTATAGAAATTCCTGAAGCTATCAGAAAAGGTATTGAAGATGCTAAAAAGAACATGGTAGAAGTTTCTTTGGTTGGTACAACAATCCCTCATGAAACAATCGGAAGATTTGGTGCCGGAAGAGTACTTATGAAACCGGCAGCTAAAGGTACAGGAGTTATCGCTGGTGGTCCTGCCCGTGCAGTAATCGAACTTGCCGGTATCAAAGATATTAGAACAAAATCTCTAGGTTCAAACAATGCCAGCAACATGGTAAAAGCCACATTAGCAGGATTATCTGAATTAGTAACAGTTGAAGAGGTTGCTAAAAAAAGAGGTAAGACTGTAGAAGAAATCTTAGGATAAGGAGCGTGAGAGAATTGGCTAAAGAAAAACAATTAAAGATTACGCTTAAGAAGAGCTTAATAGGTAGAAACGAAAGACAAAGAAAAAGTATTGAAGCATTGGGACTTAGAAAAATCGGTCAAACTGTTTTAAAACAAGATAATGCTCAAATCAGAGGTATTTGTCAAAAAATGGACTTCATGTTAGACGTTGAAGAAATATAATAGGAGGTGTTAGTATGAGATTACACGAGCTAAAACCTGCTGAAGGTTCAACAAGAAAGACAATTAGAAAAGGTAGAGGTACAGCTACAGGCAGAGGAAAAACTGCCGGTAGAGGTCAAGACGGACAAAAATCACGTTCAGGCGGTGGTGTTAGACCGGGTTTTGAAGGTGGTCAAATGCCACTTACAAGAAGAGTTCCTAAAAGAGGCTTCTCTAACTATCCTTTCAAAAAAGAATTTGCTATCGTAAATCTTGATAGATTAAACGATCTTGAAAAAGATACTGTAGTAACTAATGATCTTTTAAAAGAACTAGGTATGGTTAAAAATAAATATGAATTTGTTAAAGTTTTAGGCGAAGGAGAAATAAAAGTTCCTTTGACCGTTAAAGTAAATAAAGTAAGTAAATCGGCTAAAGAAAAGATTGAAGCAGCAGGCGGGAAGGTAGAGGTATTATAAAATGCTTACAACTATCAAGAATGCTTGGAATATTCCTGAACTAAGGAAAAGAATTTTATTTACTCTTGCTATGTTATGTATATTCAGACTTGGTGGCTTTATAGCCGTGCCATTCATAGATACTGCTGCTGTAGATACTATGGTAAATAATAATTCAATGTTTGGATTACTTAACATAATATCGGGTAATAACTTTAGAACATTCTCAATATTCGCTATGTCGATAACACCATATATCAATGCATCTATTATTTTGCAGTTATTGACAATAGCTATTCCGGCGTTAGAAAGACTTTCCCATGAAGGGGAAGAAGGAAGAAAGAAAATTTCTTCTTACACTAGATATTTGACTGTTGTTTTAGCATTAATACAAGCGTTAGGTATTGCATTCAGTTTTAAACAAATATTAACGACTGACAGTGCATTTACCGTAGCAGTGGTGGCACTTACCATTACGGCAGGTACGTCCTTCCTGATGTGGCTTGGTGAAAATATTACGGAACATGGTATCGGTAACGGTATATCAATACTTATTTTTGCCGGTATTATAGCAAACATTCCATCAGCTCTAGGTTACTTATATGAACAAGTAACTTCAGGCTCAATTACAGGAGTACTTTTAGTAATATTCCTAGTATTTGTAATTTTAGTTATAGCCGGAGTTGTTGAAATCAATGAAGGTGTCAGAAAGATACCTGTTCAGTATGCAAAAAGAGTTGTAGGCAGAAAAATGTACGGCGGACAAAATACTCACATCCCGCTTAAGATAAACCAATCAGGTGTTATGCCTATAATCTTTGCGAGTACGATTACAATGTTCCCTGCAACATTGGCGTCATTCTTCCCTAACTGGGGATTTGCGGCATGGCTAAGTAAAGCTCTTGCATGGGGTGGCGCAGCGTCTACTATACTTTATGTAATTCTAATAGTATTCTTTACTTATTTTTATACTATTGTTACATTCAATCCTGATGATGTTGCAAAGAACTTGAAACAATATGGTGGATTTATTCCCGGAATAAGACCGGGACATTCTACAATTGTTTATTTAAAAAGAACATTAAACAGACTTATGGTTGCGGGAAGTATATTCCTTGTTGTAATAGCGGTACTTCCGATAATCGTGGGTAATGTAATGGATCTTAGTTTACAATTCGGTGGTACAAGTTTACTTATCGTTGTAGGTGTTGCTCTTGAAACTGTAAATCAATTAGAACAACAAATGATTATGAGAAATTATAAAGGTTTCTTGAAATAGTAGGTGATATAAAATGAAATTAGTACTTTTAGGCCCTCCTGGAGCAGGTAAGGGTACACAAGCCAGTAGAATAGTTGATAAATATAATGTGGTTCATATCTCTACAGGAGATATATTCAGAAAAAATCTAAGCGAAAATACACCTCTTGGTAAAAAGGCTAAAGAATATATGGATCAAGGACTGCTGGTTCCCGATGACGTAACTGTTGAAATGGTTGAAGACAGATTATCTTGGCCGGATATTACTGATGGCTATATGTTAGATGGTTTTCCAAGAACTATTTCACAGGCTGAATCTTTAGATAAAATTCTTGATAAAGCTGGTGACAAGTTAGACTTAGCCCTTTGTATAGAAGCAGATTATTCACTACTTACTAAGAGAATTACTGGAAGAAGAATGTGTAAATGTGGTGAAACTTATCACGTAAAATTTCATCCGCCGAAAGTAGAAGGCATTTGTGATAAATGCGGCGGCGAGTTATATCAAAGAGATGACGATAAAGAAGATACTGTAGTTAAAAGATTAAAAGAATATGAAGAAAAAACACAACCTCTTGTAGACTATTACGAGAAACAAAATATTTTAAAAACTGTGAATGGATCAAGAACAGTTGATGAAGTATTTGAAGATATTTCAAAGATTCTTGATGAGTGTAAATAATGATTGTACTTAAATCTGATCATGAAATTGACCTAATGAAAAAAGCGGGTAGTATAACTGCAAAGGCACACGATGCTGTAAAGAGATATATCAAACCCGGAATGAGTACACTTGATTTAGATAAATTGGTTGAAGATGTTATCTTGACCAATAATGCTACACCGGCTTTTAAAGGTTATATGGGATTTCCTAAAAGTATTTGTTCTTCAATCAATGACGAAGTTGTACATGGGATACCGGATAAGAAAACCATAATAAATGACGGCGATATAGTAAGCGTCGATATCGGTGCTTTCTATGACGGATATGTAGGAGATCAGGCTAAAACTTACATGGTAGGAAATGTAAGTGAAACAGCTAAGAAACTTGTTGAAGTTACAAGACAAAGTTTCTTTGAAGGTCTCAAATGTGTTAAAGAAGGATATCGTATAAGTGATATTTCCAGGGAAATTCAAAATTATGCCGAGAGTCATGGCTTTAGTTTAGTAAGAGACTATACAGGGCATGGCGTAGGACAGGAAATGCATGAAGATCCCGCTGTTCCAAATTACGTTGGTGCAAGAAAAGGTCCGAGACTTCAAAAAGGAATGACAATTGCAATAGAACCTATGGTAAATGAAGGAACATACGATGTTCACGTTCTTGATAACGGTTGGACGGTAGTCACTGATGACGGAAAACTTTCTGCACATTATGAACATTCAGTAGCCGTAACGGACGGGGATCCGATAATTCTTACATTATTATAATGAGGATTTGATTATGGACTATAATGTTGGTGATATTGTTATATCGAAAGCTGGTAGAGACAAAGGTTCTTTTCTGGTCGTTATTGGTTTTTTGGACGATGATAAACTTTTATTAGCGGATGGTAGGCTAAGAAAAACAGAAAATCCAAAAAAGAAAAAAATTAAGCATATTACTAAAATAAATGCTAAAAGTACATTAATTTGTGATAAAATAAAATGTAATGAGAAAATTCCCAATGCGCTTATAAGAAAAGAGATTGAGAGAATTAAAGAAGAAATTTAGGAGGATGTGTTTTAGTGAGTAAGAGTGATTATGTGGAAGCTGAAGGAATTGTTCTTGAAGCAATGCCTAATACAACTTTTAAAGTAAAGTTAGACAATGGACATGAAATTACAGCACATATATCTGGAAAATTAAGAATGAACTACATTAAAATATTACCGGGAGATAAAGTAATTTTAGAAATTTCCCCTTATGATTTGACAAAAGGAAGAATTATTTGGAGAGAAAAAGGCAGATAAAATTACTAAAGTAGGAGGATAGAATTATGAAAGTAAGACCTAGCGTAAAACCTATTTGCGAAAAATGCAAAGTCATTAAACGTAAAGGTAAAGTAATGGTAATTTGTGAAAATCCTAAACACAAACAAAAACAAGGTTAATTAATTTGATATAAAGTATTTTGTCGCGGCTGGATTTATCTGACAAGATCTTATATATATATAATAGTAAATAAATAGTAATATTAAAAACTAAAAAAAATCATACGGAGGTGCAATTGATGGCGAGAATAGCCGGCGTGGATTTACCTAAAGATAAAAGAGTAGAAATAGGTTTAACTTATATCTACGGAATTGGTCAAGCTACTTCAAATAAGCTTTTAGCTGAAGCTGGAATTAATCCGGATACAAGAGTAAAAGATTTAAGCGAAGAAGAAGTAAACAAACTTCGTTCATTAATAGATGAAAAAGTTACCGTTGAAGGTGACTTAAGAAGAGAAGTTTCACTTAATATAAAAAGACTGATGGAAATTGGTACTTACAGAGGGTTAAGACATCGTAGAGGATTGCCAGTTAGAGGTCAAAAGAGCAAAACAAATGCCAGAACAAGAAAAGGCCCTAAGAAAACTGTAAGTAGAAAAAGCAAATAATAGATAGATATTATTCTCACAAACTAAGGAGGATTTAGAATTGGCTGCAAAGAAAGTAGTTAGAAGAGGAAAGAAAAAAGTTAAGAAGAATATTGAAAAAGGACAAGCGCATATCCGCTCTACTTTTAACAATACAATAGTTACTTTAACTGACGTTGCAGGTAATGCTTTGGCATGGTCAAGTGCCGGAGAATTAGGCTTCAAAGGTTCAAGAAAAAGTACTCCATACGCTGCACAATCAGCTGCAACAGAAGCTGCTAAAAGAGCTATGGAACACGGTTTGAAAACAATTGATGTATTCGTAAAAGGACCAGGTTCAGGAAGAGAAGCTGCTATCAGAGCACTTCAGGCTGCCGGACTTAACGTTATTTCAATAAAAGACGTTACTCCTATACCACACAATGGTTGTAGACCACCAAAACGCAGAAGAGTTTAATTTAAAAATATAAATTAATATAAACAATTAAGATAATATTTAATTGGAGGTAAAAAATTAATGGCAAGATATACTGAAGCGTCATGTAGACTTTGTAGAAGAGAAAATGAAAAACTTTTCTTAAAAGGATCTAGATGTTACTCAGATAAATGTGCTTTTAATAGAAGACCGACTGCTCCAGGACAACATGGAAGCAAAGGCTCAAAAATGAGTGAATACGGTGTTCAATTAAGAGAAAAACAAAAAGTAAAAAGAATTTATGGTGTTTTAGAAAAACAATTTAGATTATATTTTGATAAAGCAGAAAGAAAACCTGGTGCAGCTGGTGAAAACTTAATTTCACTATTAGAATCTCGTTTAGATAACGTTGTTTACAGAATGGGATTTGCTTCATCTAGAAAAGAAGCTAGACAATTAGTTAGACATAACCACTTTTTAGTAGATGGTAAAAAAGTTAATATTCCATCTTTCAGTGTAAAAGAAGGTCAAGTGATTAAAGTAAAAGATGATTCTAGAAAATCAAGCAAATTTAAAGAAATCGCAGAAATGAATGAAACAAAAGTTCCAGCAGCATATACACAAGTCGATATGGAAAAAATGGAAGGTAAGATGATTGCCGCTCCTACAAAAGCAGATATCGAAATTCCTATTGAAGACCATCTAATTGTCGAATTATATTCTAAATAAGAATATATGTTTTATACATTATTGGTTAGATTTATGGAATTGGGAGGTTTTATTATATGTTAGAATTTCAAAAACCTAATATTGAGATTGCAGAGATTAGTGCAGATAGAACTTATGGAAAATTTGTTGTAGAACCCCTTGAAAGAGGATATGGGACTACTATCGGTAATTCTCTTAGAAGAATTATGTTATCATCTCTTCCTGGCGCTGCTGTAACTAACGTTAAGATTGAAAATGTATTACATGAATTTGCTACCATTGACGGTGTTGCGGAAGATGTATTACAAATTATATTGAATTTAAAAGATTTATCTGTAAAGTTACATGCTGACGGACCCGTGGATGTACACATACATTCAGAGGGTGAAGGAGAAGTAACCGCAGGTGATATTATCTGTGACAGTGATGTTGAAATTGTAAATCCTGATTTGCATATCGCATCTCTAATGGCTGATGCTGTTCTTGATATGACTATCACTATTGATAGCGGAACAGGATATGTTCCAAGTGAAAAGAACAAAAAAGAAGATATGCCTATAGGTACACTTCCTGTAGACAGTATTTTTACACCTGTAAAGAAAGCTAATTTTGCAGTTGAAAATACTAGAGTGGGAAATGTAACAGACTATGACAAACTTACTATTGAAGTTTGGACTGACGGAACAATTTCTCCTGAAGAAGCGGTTTCTCTTGCAGCTAAAGTAATTAACGATCATCTTCAATTATTTATTGATATGAATGCTAATTTACCAAACGCAAGTTTAATGGTTGAGAGAGAAGAAAACGAAAAAGAAAAAGTTTTAGAAATGTCAATTGACGAATTAGAACTTTCTGTTCGTTCCAGCAACTGCTTGAAGAGAACAAGCATTAATACTGTTGAAGAATTAATTTCAAGAAGTGAAGAAGACATGTCTAAAGTAAGAAATCTCGGTAAGAAATCTTTAAATGAAATAAAGAAAAAGCTTGCTGAAATCGGATTATCTTTTAGACAAGGTGATGAATAATAAACACACTAATAAAGGAGGTTTATGATGGCAGGATATAGAAAACTTGGTAAAGCTAGCGATAAAAGAAAAGCTATGCTTAGAGGTTTAGTAACTGACACACTTAGATATGAAAGAATAAACACTACTCTATTTCGTGCAAAAGAAGCAAGAAAAATAGTTGACAAAATGATTACGCTGGGAAAACGCGGCGACTTACATGCAAGAAGACAAGCTCTTTCGTACATTTATGACAAACGTGTTGTAGACAAATTATTTAACGAAATTGCACCTAAATATGAAAATAGAGACGGTGGATATACAAGAATTTATAAGCTTGGCGCCAGACGTGGTGACGGTGCCGAAACAGCAATTTTAGAGTTAGTAAGTGAATAATCAAATAAAAAATAGTACAAAGGGACAGTTTAAATCACTGTTCCTTTAGCACTATAATATAGGAATTATAAATGTGTATAAAATGTGGATAAATTAAATATATACTTTTATAATACTTATAAGCAGGGTTATAAAATGGAAAAAATGATTGAAATAAAAAATGTAAGTTATTCATATAAAGGGGCAGAGGGAGAAGCTAATATTGAAGCCTTAAAAGATGTTTCTCTTTCTATTAATAAAGGTGAATTTGTAGGTATCATTGGGCGTAACGGTTCGGGTAAATCTACTTTAGCTAAGCTTCTCAATGGTATATTGATACCTCATGAAGGCGATATATTAATAAATGGTATGAATACCAAACATGAGGATAAAATCTGGGATATTAGGCAGTCCGCGGGGATGATATTTCAAAATCCCGATAATCAAATGGTAGCGACTATTGTTGAAGAGGATGTTGCATTCGGTCCCGAAAATCTTGGTATAGAGCCTAAAGAAATTCGAAATAGAGTTGAAGAAGCTCTTTTGAGTGTAAGAATGAGTGATTTTAGAGATAAGAAACCTCATGAACTTTCGGGAGGTCAAAAGCAGCGTATTGCTATAGCCGGAATTCTTGCAATGCAGCCGGAGTGTATAATCCTTGATGAGCCTACTGCAATGTTAGACCCAAAGGGGCGAAAAGAAGTTATAAATACAATAAAGAAACTTAATGAAAAAGGAACTACAATAATTTTAATAACACACTATATGGAGGAAGTGGTTTCTGCGGATAAAGTATTTATCTTGGACAGAGGAGTTAAAGCTTTTGAAGGAACTCCGAGAGAAGTCTTTTCAAAGGGGGATATGCTTAAAGATTTAATGTTAGAGCCTCCTTATGCAACTAAGGTTGCTTATGAGTTAAAGAAATTAGGGAAAATAAAGAACGAAAAAATTCTCACACTTGATGAATTAGTGGAGGAAATATGTCAGTAAAAGTAGTAGATTTATGCCATACTTACGGCGAAAACAGTATATTTGAATTTAAAGCTTTGAATAACATAAATTTTGAAGTAAAAAGCGGAGAACTGATAGGTATCATAGGACATACAGGGAGCGGAAAATCCACATTGATACAACATATCAACAGGTTATTAACACCTACGAGCGGTGAAATATATTTGGATGAACTAAATATAAACGAAAAAGGCGTTCTTATGAAAGATATTTGTTCCAAAGTCGGGCTTGTCTTTCAATATCCGGAGTATCAGCTTTTTGAAGAAACCGTTTATAAAGATATAGCTTTTGGACCAAAGAATATTGGCATGGAAGATATTGACGGTACTGTTAAGAATTCGATGGCTATGGTCGGTCTTGATTTTGAAACATATAAAGATAAATCTCCATTTGAACTTTCCGGAGGGCAAAAAAGGAGAGTTGCCATAGCAGGCGTTATAGCTATGGATCCCGATATTTTGATTTTAGATGAGCCAGCAAGCGGACTGGATCCGGTTGGAAGGAAAGAAATACTCGATAATATTTATAAACTTCATAAAGATAATAAACTTACAACTTTTTTAGTCTCTCATTCGATGACAGATGTATGCGAATATGCCGGTAAAATAATGGTTTATTCAAATGGAGAGCTTAAACTTTTTGATAAGCCTAAAGAAGTATTTAAGGAAGTTAAACTACTTAAAGAAATAGGTTTAAGTATTCCCGAAGGAAAAGAGTTAATGTTAAAGTTAAAGGAAAAAGGACTTGATGTAAATACGGATTTATTTACATTTGAAGATGTAGTTAAAGAAATAGATAAACTAATTTAAGGAAATATAATATGTTAAATGATATTACAATAGGTCAATATTATCCGACAGGGTCTATCATTCATAGACTTGATCCCAGAGTTAAAATATTTGTAACATTTCTATACATGATTTTATTATTTGTGGTTAAATCATTTATAGGTTTTTTAGGCATGTTTTTGCTTCTCGTTATTCCGATAGTATTATCAAAAGTTCCCGTCAGTTATCTATTGAAAGGACTTAAAGGTCTGATAATAATCATTCTTTTTACCGTCTGTCTAAATATGTTTATGACACCGGGGACCGTCTTATATAAAATAGGATTTCTAAAAATAACCGATAATGGACTTAGAAATGCGATATTAATGGCAGTGAGACTTATATTGCTCGTAACCGGAACATCTTTATTGACACTGGTTACTTCTCCGATATCTCTTACCGATGGTATGGAAAGACTTATGAAAAAAGTCCCTTTAGTAAAAAATTACGCTCATGAACTTGCAATGATGATGAGTATAGCCTTAAGATTTATACCTACACTTATGGAAGAGACTACAAGGATAATAAATGCACAAAAATCTAGGGGTGCGGATTTTGAAAGCGGGAATATAATTTCAAGAGCCAAAGCTTTTATTCCTGTCCTTATACCTCTTTTTTTATCCGCGTTCCAAAGAGCCGAAGATTTAGCACTTGCCATGGAAGCCAGATGCTACAGAGGCGGGGAAAACAGAACAAGAATGAAAGAATTAAAATATTCCAAGGCTGATAGTTACGCATATATGTATGGAGCTTTAATGTTTATATTTACAGTTGCTACAAATATTCTTCATACCAAGGGGATTTTATAATGCGAAATATTCTCCTTACAATAGAATATGACGGTAAGAACTATGTCGGATGGCAAATGCAGAATAATGGTATTAGTGTAGAGGAAGAAGTTAAAACTGCAATAGAGAAGCTCACAAAAGAAAAAATAAAACTATATGGAAGCGGGAGGACCGACAGCGGAGTTCATGCTTTAGGTCAGACTGCAAGTTTTTATACAAACTCAAATATAAATGTGGATAAATTGCCTTACGGGATAAATTCATTTCTGCCCGAGGATATAAGAGTAATTAAAGCGGAAGAAAAAGAAATAGACTTTCATGCCAGATATAGTGCGAAAGGTAAAGAATATATTTATCTTATTTATAACAGAAGTATAATGAACCCGATATACGATGGAAGAGCGAGCCACGTGTTTTATAAGCTTGATTTGGATAAAATCAAAAGAGCGAGTAGAGATTTGATTGGTATACATGATTTTGCCGGGTTTATGGGAAGCGGGAGCAGTGTAAAAAGTACTGTAAGGGAAATTTACGATATAGATATTTCTAAAGATAATGATTTGATTAAGATAAAAATTTCGGGAAGTGGTTTTTTATATAATATGGTGAGGATTATCGTTGCGTCTTTGATTGATATTGGAAGAGGCAGATTTGATGAAACCAGGATAAAGGAAATCCTTGAAACAAAACAAAGAAGTATGGCAAATGTGACAGCACCTGCTGTTGGGCTGTATTTAAATAAAGTTTTTTACTAAAAACCGCTTATAATGTGAAAAATATGTTGACATAAAAGGAAAAATAATCTAAAATAAATAGGCTAGATATTTTATAAGTGTCGTTAGCCCCGTACTTTATAAAATATAAAAGCAGCAAAATTAAATTAAAATATTATAAGTTATTGTGGAGGTTTAACGAAATGTTAACAAAGTCAACTGGTATTGCTAAACCCCAACAAATTGATAAGAAATGGTATGTAGTAGATGCTGAAGGCAAAACACTAGGTAGATTATGTAGTGAAATCGCCAAAGTATTAACAGGTAAAAATAAACCATGCTATACACCTAATATTGATACTGGGGATTATGTAATTGTAATTAATGCAGAAAAAATTCATCTAACAGGAAATAAACTATTAGATAAAAAATATTATAGACACACCGGATATCCTGGTGGAAGAAAAGAAGTTGCTTACAAAGATTTGATTGCAAATAAACCTGAATTTGTAATCGAAAAAGCAGTAAAAGGTATGCTTCCAAAGAATAAACTTGGAAGACAACAAATAAAGAAATTGAAAGTATACGCAGGAAGTGAACATGAACATACAGCACAAAAACCTGAAGTACTTAATATAAAGTAGGAGGGAATAGATGGCAGAGCAAGTTATGGCTACGGGCAGAAGAAAAAATTCTGTTGCGAGAGTAGTTTTAAAACAAGGTAACGGTAAAATAACTATCAATGGTAGAGACATCGAAGAATACTTTGGTGGAAATGATACACTAAAATTAATTGCTAGACAATCATTGGTTCTAACAAATAGTGCTGATAAATTTGACATTAGTGTTAATGTTTACGGCGGTGGAATATCTGGTCAAGCCGGAGCAATCAGACATGGTATTTCTAGAGCTTTAGTTGCTGAAAATCCTGATTTTAGAAAAGAAGTTAAAAAAGCAGGTTTCTTAACTAGAGATTCAAGAATGAAAGAAAGAAAGAAATATGGTCTTAAGAAAGCTAGAAAGGCTCCACAATTCTCAAAAAGATAATATATCATATATATTTAAGAACAGCGAGATGCTGTTCTTTTTTTGACTTCTATATGGTTTTGCTTTAGCAAAACCATATGCGTTTTAGATATTTAAAACGCATCATTAAAACAAAGTCCATCGGACTTTGTTTTAATGGAGAAACATGAGCAAAATTTCGGAGAAGATTTGCGAATTTAAGTAATTGAATAATCAGAAATTAAATGAAGAGAAGCCTATAAATTAATATGAGTAAATTTCTAAGGAAATTTACGAATGATAAGTAGCTTTCAAATAAAGAATTAGCGGACATTTCCTAAATGGAGAGACATGAGTAAACTTTAAAAAAAAGTTTATAAATAAAACAAATGGATAAATTAGACAGCACAGAATAAAGCTTATCAATATAAATATAAGTAAATCATATCCAAAACTGTAAAAATCTAATATATAGTAATGTTTATGAAATAATTTCAATAAGTTATAAGTGTTTTTATAAAAACGTGTTATTAAATATAAAAAGAGTTTGTAAATATAAAATATAGTAGAAAATTTCATAAATCAAATTTAATTTTTTGACGTTTACTTTCATAAATATAGAAATTAATTAAAGTTTTTTTAATTATATGAGCATAAATATATATTTTTAATATGAATAATAAAGATATACTAAAAAGTGTTATTTATTTTTAACGTTGATTTGTGTCATTTTTTTACATCTTATTCAGTAAAAATATGGTAAAACATTGTAGGTATAAAAATACTATGTTGAAAAATCATAATTATGTGTTAAAATATGGATAAAAGCAGGAGGTTTGTTATGAGCGGCTTTAATTTGGTAGTCCCAAGTAAGATTATATTCGGAGAGGGAAAAATACATACTTTAAATAAATATATTTTAGAATATGGTGATAATATTCTCTTTTTATGCGGGAAGACTTCATTAAAGGCGTCCGGAATGTATGATAAAATAATTGAAAACTTTGAAAGTGATAATATCAGTTATGAAATACATTCTATCAAAGAAGAACCGAGTGTAGAGGTCATAGATAATCTTGCAAGCGAATATAGAAATAAAAGAGTGGATGCGATCGTAAGTATAGGAGGCGGAAGCGTAATCGATACCGGCAAAGCACTAAGCAGTATGCTTAAGGAAGACGGAAGTATCAAAGATTTTCTTGAAGGTGTTGGTACTAGAACACCAAGCGGAAAGAAAATCCCGTTTATTGCAGTTCCGACTACAAGCGGGACAGGCAGTGAAGCTACGAAAAATGCGGTGATTAAAGGGATGGACGGTGAAGTTAGATTTAAAAAGTCTATAAGACATGATAATCTTATGCCTAATGTAGCTTTGGTAGATCCGGTGCTCACTTTAAACTGTCCTAAGAATGTAACAATGCAAAGCGGGATAGATGCTTTTTGCCAGCTTCTGGAAGCTTATATATGTACCAATTCCAATACATTCACCGATATGCTTGCCGAAAAAGGTTTAAAAAGAATGTGTGAAAGTCTTCTTGGTGCATATAATAATGGAGAAGACCTTGATTCAAGAAATGATGTAGCATATGCTTCATTATTGTCAGGTATCTGTATGGCAAATGCGGGACTTACCACTATTCATGGTTTTGCTGGGGTTATCGGTGGATTTTACGATAACATTCCTCACGGAGCGATTTGTGCAAGTTTACTTCATGGTGCTACCGTTGTTAATCTTCAAAAGATAAAAGATTTTGAACCTAATAATCCTGCTGCGTATAAATACGCAAAGATCGGAGCATTCTTAATGGATGCTAACTATTCTCCCGACAGGCATGAAGTATTTTTCAGAGCTGTCGTAGATACTTTAAAAAGCTGGAATGAAGAGATGAACATACCTAGACTTTCGGATTTTGGTATTGAAGAAGATGATTTTTGGAAAATACTTGAAGAAGCAAAACAAAGATATAATCCTGTTAAACTTTCTAACAGTGAAATGGAGAAAATATTAGAATATAGTTATTAAAGGAGGCTATCATGGCTGAAGTAACAATTTATACGACTTCTACATGTCCATATTGTAAAATGGCTAAGGAGTTACTAAAACAAAAAGGAATTGATTATGAAGAAAGAATGGTTGAATTCGGAAGCGAAGAGCTTGTGGATTTAGTAAGCAGGACTCATCATAGAACAGTTCCTCAAATATTCTTTGGTGAAGAATTCATCGGAGGATATGACGATTTACAAAAATACTTAACAACTAAAGAATTTACGGAAAAATAATTTATAAGAAGGTCATTTGACCTTCTTTTTTTATATTTATTTCATTTATTAAATAAATATCTGTTAATAAATATTATTTATATATGGATATAATGTTTTTAACGGAGGTTTGGAGATGGAAAATGATGAATTAAATATAAATAATATTAATGAAACAGAAGAAGGAAATGAAGATGTGATTTTAATAGGTTACGATGGAGATGATGGTAAAGGTAGCATTGACTCTCTTTCATCAAGGTCATCTTATTATCCTTTATCTGCTAATCAAGGCAGAGTATTGAATGATAAGGTAGATGGATTTTTAGATAATATTAATAATTTAGAAAATAAAATAGGAACTTTGCTTGATATATTTTATCCTATAGGGAGTATCTATCAAAGTACAAAAAGTATTGATCCAAATAATGTTATAGGCGGTACATGGCAAAAGATAGAGGGTAGATTTTTAATAGGTTCATCCTCTGCGTATTCTCTCGGAAGTACTGGAGGAAGTCCTACACATACATTAACAGAAAGTCAGCTGCCTCAAATAAGTAGAAGTATTTCTACTTCCAGTGATACTCATGCTCACGGTATAAAATATACGGATTTAAAACCTAACGGAACATCCGGTACAACAATACACGCAATGACAACTAATGGTAAAAATACATCCAGTACAGCAATAATGACAAATGATGTACATAATCATAGTATTTCATTCACTTTCGGCAGTGGCAATGCGCATAATAATATGCCTCCCTATAAGGTTATAAATATGTGGGAGAGGATAGGTTAAAGAGATTATTTATATAATCTCTTTTTTATTTAATTTACAGAATATTGCAATCATTTACACCGTCTAATATCTATAAAAATAATAAAATTTTGTTTAATGACTTGAACTATACATGTTTTTTATTTATTATATTCATACTACATTAGTAGGAAAGGAGATAAATAGGTAATGAGAGTATATTTAGACAATGCCGCTACTACGAGACCTTATGATGAAGTAAGGGAAATAGTGGATGAATATAATGATAAATTTTATGCCAATGCATCTTCTCTTCATTCTTTTGGCAGGGAAGCCAGAAAAGGGATAGAATGGGCAAGAGAGGAAATAGCAGGTTTAATAAATGCTTCTCCCAGAGAAATAATATTTACTTCAGGTGCTACCGAAAGCGATAACTGGGCGATAAGAGGTGCCGCTTATCATAATAAAAATAAAGGTAAACATATAATAACTTCGGCTATAGAACATCATGCCGTGCTTCATACTTGTAGCCAGCTTGAAAAAGAAGGTTTTGACGTTACTTATCTTCCCGTTGACAGTGATGGAAATATAAGTATAAGAGAATTAAAGGATGCTATAAGAGACGATACGATACTTATTAGTATTATGGCTGCAAATAATGAAATAGGTACTATCGAGCCGATCAAAGAAATAGGTGAGGTTGCAAGAAAAAAGGGTATATTATTTCATACGGATGCGGTTCAGGCTGTGGGTAAAATGGATATTGATGTTGAGAAAATGAATATCGATTTGCTTTCAATGTCTGCTCATAAAATTCACGGACCGAAAGGTGTAGGCTTTTTATATATAAATAAAAAAGTGATACTTGACGTATTTATGCAGGGAGGCGGACAGGAAAGAGCTTTAAGAGCGGGGACATATAACGCTCCTTCCATTGCGGGATTTGGAAAAGCAGTTGAGATAACAAAGAAAACTATGAATCAAGATACTGAGTATATAAAAGAGCTTAGAGATTATTTTATTGATGATATTTTAAAGAATGTTCCTGATACTATTTTAAATGGGAGTAGGGAGCATAGATTATGCAATAATATAAATTTTACTTTTAAAGGTATTGAAGGTGAAGCCTTTTTATATGCTTTGGATTTAGAAGGCATTGCTTGTTCGACGGGTTCTGCCTGTACTGCCGACTCGGGAAGCGAATCTCATGTAATAGATGCTCTCGGAGACAGTAATAAATTTGAAATTGGAGCAAGCGTAAGATTTTCTCTATCCAAATTTAATACAAAAGAAGAAATTGATTATACTATGGAAGTTTTAAAAAGAACAGTTGAAAGACTTAGAAAGCTAAGTCCATTTTATTAAGGAGGAATTAATTATGTATAATGATATTGTATTAGACCATTTTCAAAATCCAAGAAATGTTGGTGTTATAGAAGATGCTACTGTTGTAGCAAAAGAAGCCAGTCCGTCTTGCGGGGATACAACGGAGTTTTTCCTAAAGATAGACGATAATGATGTTATTACGGATATTAAGTTTCGAACTTTCGGATGTGCAGCGGCAATAGCGAGTGCAAGTATGTCAACAGAGCTTATAAAAGGCAAGACTGTAGAGGAAGCAAGAAAAATCACAAATAAAATGGTTGTGGATTCTCTCGGTGGTCTTCCCGCTCCCAAAGTACATTGTTCGGTTCTTGCCGAAGGGGTAATAAATAAAGCTTTGGATGAATATGTTCAGATGAAGAATAACGACTAAACTCTATTGTAAATGATTATTCTTTATGCTATAATCTAGGGAAGAAATTATTTTTCGGAGGATGAAAATGAAACATATTAAAAAAGTGAACGAAGTAAGAGAAGATAGAAAAAATAAAGGTTGCGGCGAATGTGCTACATCTTGTCAATCAGCATGCAAAACTTCTTGTACTGTTGGTAACCAACCTTGCGAAAATAAATAATAAAAAATAATAGAATAAAAAAAGCAACCTTTTGGTTGCCTTTTTTTAAGTTAAGAGGAAGTTATGGGAATATATAAATATAAATTTAAAGATAAATACATAGTACTGGATATAAATTCTTCGCTTGTTTATGACGTAGATGAAATGACTTATGATGTTCTTGACTATTATAAAAAAGAAAATGAATATAATATAGTAAATATTCTTAAAAGTAAATATGACGAAGAAGAAATCAAAGAAGTTATAGCTGAAATAAAAGAACTTGAAGCAGAAAAAAGACTTTATACTCCTGAGAAAAAGGTAAACAGAAAACTTTATGAGAAGGGTATAGTCAAAGCAATGTGTCTTCATGTTTCACATGACTGTAACCTAGCCTGCCGCTACTGTTTTGCATCGGGCGGGAACTTCAATATGAAAAAAGAAGTTATGAATATCGAAACAGCAAAAAAGGCTATAGACTTTATTATAAGTAATTCAGGAAATAAAGTTCACCTCGAAGTAGATTTCTTTGGGGGAGAGCCTCTGCTTAATTTCGATGTGGTAAAGCAGACTGTTGAATATGCTAAAGAAGAAGCTAAAAAACATGGTAAGATATTTAGATTTACGTTAACAACTAATTGTGTTCTTTTAAATGATGATATCATTGATTACCTTAATAAGGAAATGTATAATGTAGTATTATCCTTGGACGGAAGAAAGGAAATAAACGATTATACGAGACCTACTGCAAACGGTAAGGGCAGTTATGATTTGATAATAGAAAATATTAAAAAAGTGGCTGAATCCAGAGATAAACTTGGACTTGATTATTACATAAGAGGTACGTATACCAAACATAACTTGGACTTTTATAAAGATGTTAAACATTTTTCTGATATAGGTTTAAAACAGTTATCCGTTGAAAGTGTCGTTGCAGATGAGAGTGAAGAATATGCAATAACGAAAGAAGATTTGCCTGAAATAATGGATAGTTATGATAAACTTACTGACATTTATTTGGACAGGCTGGGAACGGATAAAGAATTTAGGTTCTTCCACTTTAATGTAGATTTAGACGGCGGTAAATGCGAATATAAGAGAGTATCCGGCTGCGGTGCGGGATGTGAATATATTGCGGTAACTCCATTCGGAGATATTTATCCATGTCATCAATTTGTTGGAAATAAAGATTTTGTAATGGGTAATTTAAATGATGGAATAACCAATGATGAACTTAGAAATAAATTCTACAGTTCAAACAGTGTTTTGGATAAAAAAGAATGTGAGGACTGCTTCTGTAAGTATTTCTGCGGAGGCGGATGTCATGCAAACAGCTATAATTTTAACAAGGATATCAATGGTATTTATGAAACAGGATGTGATATCCTAAGAAAAAGAATGGAATGTGCTATATATATTAAATGCAAAGAAAAAGAACTTGTTGACTAGAAAATAAAAACGCAGTAAAATTAAAATATTATAATTAACAAAATTTAGGAGTAGAGGATATATGAAAAAGAAAAATGGGCTGAAGATGTTATTTATCTTAGTCGCCGTAGCTTTTTGTTACTATGTTTTCATGTTCGGTCTTCCTGTAAGTAAGGTTATAGGTATTTATGATATTGATCCTATAAAAGATACCATTAATTACGGACTTGATTTGACCGGCGGAGTTAATGTGGTACTGCAGGCTAAAGAAAGCGACGGAAATAAAATAAATGACGATACTTTAGATAAAGCAGTCGAAACAATAAGAACTCGTATCGACTCTCTTGGTGTAAAAGAACCGACGATATCAAAACAAGGTAATGATAAAATCAGAGTATCTATACCGGATGTTGAAGATCAGGAAGAAGCCTTATCTATGATCGGTAAGACCGCGAAGTTGCAATTTGTGGGACCCGACGGGAAAGTAATCCTTGACGGTTCGAGTGTAAAGAGTGCAAAGTATGAAATTCAAAAGACTAATAACTATGTTGAAGAACCTGTAGTATCACTTACATTTGATGATAAAGGGGCAAAAGCATTTGCCGACGCAACAAGTAACAATATAGGCAAAGTTATTTCTATTGAACTTGACGGAGAGAAGATTTCCACACCTACGGTTCAAAGTGCGATAACGGACGGCAAATGTGTAATTACGGGAATGAAAGACGGAGAAGAAGCCACGAAGCTTGCGACTTTGATTAAAGCAGGTTCTCTTCCTGTAGAACTTGAAGCGATTGAAATAAGGACTATCGGACCAACTCTCGGTGCGGATTCTTTAAATAAGAGTTTGAAAGCCGGTGTTATAGGTGTAGGTTTGGTATTCTTATTCATGATAGTATTTTATCTTCTTCCGGGAGTCGTTGCCGATATTTCGCTTGCTATTTATATAGTGATTTATTTATTCTTAATGTCCGGTCTTGGGGTTACACTGACCCTTCCCGGTATTGCAGGTATCATTCTGTCCATAGGTATGGCTGTTGACAGTAATGTAATCATATTTGAAAGAATGAAAGAAGAGCTTAGAAGCGGTAAGACAATAATGGGTTCAATAGAGGCAGGTTTCTCCAGAGCCTTGACATCTATTATCGATGCTAATATTACGACCATTATTGCAGGTCTGGTATTATTCTTCCTTGGTGCGGGGACTATAAAAGGATTTGCGCTTACTCTTATGGTAGGGGTCGTTGTAAGTATGTTCACCGCAGTATTTGTTACAAAGAAATTAATGATTTTAGTTACTTCTTCGGATAAATTCAGTGACTTAAAATTATTTGGTATAAAGAACGTGGGAGGTAATGACAATGAATAATAAGATTAAAATTGATTTTGCCAAACACGCAAAAAAATACCTTGTCATAGCATTGGTGCTTATCGTTGTATCTCTCGGTTCTGTACTGTTCAGAGGTTTAGATTTCGGTATAGACTTTAAAGGCGGGACTATCATAACAATGGAGCTTCATCAGAAATTTGATGTTGATGATGTAAAAGCTATTTCCGGTAAGTATGACAGCAAAGCCGAAGTAACGACTTCAGGGGATAACGGAACTCAGGCTGTTATCAGTACAAGCAAAGATTTTACAGACAGTGAAAGAAAATCTTTATTCAATGATTTTAAAACCAAATATGATTTACAAGAAAAAGATTTGCTTTCAATAGATAATGTGTCCGGAACCGTTGGAGATGAACTTAGATCCATGGCAGTGAAGGCATGTATTATAGCGGTAATATGTATGCTCATTTATATAACATTCAGATTTGAATTTATGCAGGGACTGTGTGCCATATTCTCTCTAATATTTGATATGTGTATGGTTCTCGGAGTATTTTCAATATTCCAAATACAAGTAAATTCATCATTTATTGCAGCTATGCTTACTATACTCGGTTATTCAATAAACGATACTATAATTACCTTTGACAGGGTAAGGGAAAACAGTCCAAAGGTTAAAAGAGGCGATTATTATAATCTCGTAAATGTAAGTATCAACCAGACAATGACTCGTTCTATCAATACGACACTCACCACTCTTTTAGCTGTAACTCCGTTATTGATATTCGGTACTACATCTATCAAAGAATTTGTATTCCCAATGATGATTGGTTTTGTATCGGGAGTATTTTCTTCCATATGTGTAGCCGTTCCCGTTTGGTATATGATTAAAGAGAAACAAAAACTCAAAAATCCTGATAGGGTTCGTATGCCGGAACGCAAAAAGCCCAAAGCCATTGATGAAGATTTAATGGTTAATGTAGTCGATGACGTTAAAGAAGTAGAGGCTATAGTAAAAAGCGAAGAAGAGATATTGAGAGAACAGGAAGAGAAAAAAGCTAGGCGAAAAGCCAGAAAAGAAAAGAAGAAAAACAGAAAAAAAGGTCAGAGATAAAAAGAGGATTTATATATCCTCTTTTTTTATTAAGTAAATTTATTTTTCTATTTTATTAAGAATAGACAAATATTAATATTTTTGATATAATATAATTAATAAATTAGTTAAGCCTAACAAAGATGTTTAATAACTTTTGTTGGGCTTTTTTATAAAAAGGAGGTTTGGGATGACATTTTATTTATTGATTTCTGCCCTTGTGATAATACTTTGTCTTTTTTGTAATAAGCTTTCCAATAAAATAGGACTTCCCGCACTTCTTATTTTCATTGGTATAGGTATATTGTTTGGTAGTGACGGGATTTTCAAAATTTATTTTGATGATTATAAATTAGCGGAGATAATTTGCAGCATAGCCCTCATTTTTATAATGTTCTTCGGTGGTTTTTGTACAAACTGGAATATAGCTAAACCTGTTATAAACAAAGCTGTGAGTTTATCGACGTTAGGTGTAATATTGACAGCTTTTTTGGTGGCATTATTTTCTACATATATTCTTAAATTTGACTTTTTAACCGGACTGTTAATAGGCTCTCTGCTTGGTTCGACCGATGCTGCCAGTGTTTTTTCCATACTGAGGCTTCACAAGCTCAATTTAAAAAACGGTCTTGCTTCCATCCTGGAAATTGAAAGCGGGAGTAATGATCCATTTGCATTTATTATGACAATGCTTACCTTAACATTGATGGGTGTGGGAAGTCATGGCTCGATAGTTACATTTATATTCAAAGAAATTATTTTCGGACTTATTATCGGTGTATTGATAGGTTTAATCGGAATATATATTTTAAATAAAGTAAACTTAAAGGGAGACGGACTTGATACTATATTTGTATTTGCTCTTGCACTTACTGCATATGCTCTTCCTGTTACTATAGGAGGAAATGGATATTTAAGTGTATATATTGCAGGACTTATTTTGGGTAACAGTAATATAAAAAATAAGATATCTCTTGTTCATTTCTTTAACGGTATCACCGGACTTGCTCAAATGATAATATTCTTTATTTTAGGATTATTATCCTTTCCTAGTCAGATCCCTGATATATTTTTAACTGCACTTTCTATAATGTTATTCTTAACTTTTATCGCCAGACCAATAGTAGTATTTATTATATTAAAACCGTTTAAAGTGAATTTAAAACAAATATTATTTATTTCTTTTTCCGGACTTAGAGGTGCAGCCTCAATAGTTTTTGCAATTATTGTGATAGCTTCGGGAGCCAAATTAAGTATAGATATTTATCATATAGTATTTTTGGTAGCAATATTTTCAATTTTATTTCAAGGTACACTTCTTCCTTACGTTGCCAAAAAGCTGGATGTTGTTGACAACGAAGAGGATGTATTTAAGACTTTTACGGATTATAACGAAGTTACCGATATGGAACTGGTGCAAATAAAGGTTACTAAGGATACGGATTTCTTAAATAAAAAATTATGTGATTTAAGCCTTCCAAAGAAAATGCTTATAGTAATGATAAAAAGAGGAGAGGATTCCATTGTCCCAAATGGCAATACTATGCTTAGAGAAGGGGATATTATAATTTTTAATGCAAAACTTTATAATGATGATAATATTAAATTAAAAGAAGTTAAAGCTGAAGATAGACCTGAGTGGATAAATAAAAGTATAAGTGAAATAACTTTTAAAAATAAAAGAAGACTTATAGTAATGATTAAAAGAGGGGAAAAGACCGTTATTCCGAGGGGAAATACTAAAATCAAAAATGACGATATATTGGTATTAAGCGGTTTTGATGAATAAAAGCTCCGAAATGGAGCTTTTATTTGAAATAATCAAGTTTGTCCGAAATTGTCTTATGTGTTTTTTCTTTGGGTTCACCTCTTTTTATTATATCCTGTCCGTAGTTATCTCTTAATTTGTCCATTACTTCTTCAACTTTTTTCATTTTTTCATTTTCGATTTTTTCTTCAATTAAAGAAAGCTGATTTATTTTTTCTTTATCAAGTCCGCCAACACTTACTCCGAGCAGTCTTATTGCATCATTATTCCAAAATTCATTGAATAGTTTAAATGACTGTTCATATATCGTGTTAGTGGAGTTTGTAAAGTAAGGTAGAGTCCGTTGATGTGAATAAGAATGAAATAGATTATTTTTTATAGTTACTGTTATTGTATTGCCTTTTAAGTTTTTTCTTCTTAGCCTTGTTCCTATGCTATCGCTCAAAGCAAGGAATACTTTTTTTATCTCAGCTATATCTGTTGTATCGTTTTTAAGTGTGGTGCTGTTTCCTATTGATTTTGTCTGTCTTGAAATTTCTACTTCGCTTTCGTCTATTCCATGAGAATAATTATATAACATCGTCCCTTGAGCTTGTTTAAAATTGTTTATTAAAAATTCCATTGAGCATTTATTTAGATCACCGATAGTTTTAATCCCCAAACTATTTAACTTTTCTTTTGTTTTTCTGCCTACCATAAATAGTTCATTTATATTAAGGGGAAACATTTTTTCTTCTATTTCCTCCGGAAAGAGAGTGATTACTTTGTCAGGTTTCTTTAGATCTCCTGCCATTTTTGCAAGAAGTTTATTGTTTGAAATTCCTATATTAACGGTAAAACCAAGCTCTCTTTTTATTCTTTCTTTTATTTTATATGCTGCTTTGATCGGCTCTCCAAACAATTTTTGGCTGAAAGTATAATCAAGAAAGCACTCGTCAATGGAGTATCTTTCTATCGTATCGGAGTATTCACTGAGTAAATCAAATAATTTATTTGAATACATTCTATATATTTTAAAGTTAGGCTTTACTATTAAAAGATTGGGACATTTTTTTCTTGCTTCAAATAAACTTTCTCCGGTTTTTACACCATATTTTTTAGCTTTTTGAGATTTGGTCAGAACTACACCTTTTCTTTTGGCTTCGTCTCCTCCTACCGCACTTGGTATATTTCTTAGGTCAACTTCATTATTTCCCATTTTTTTATTATAAGCAGCCTGCCATGATAAAAAAGCTGAATTAACATCAATATGAAATATAATTCTCCCCATTTTTTTTAACATTCCTTTCGTATAATAAAAAATATAACATAAAATATAGCAAAAATCAAACATATGTTCATTAATGTTGTGCGGATAGTATAATAATTTATTTATTATATAAAATCAACTATGGGCAGTAATGATTAATATTCTATATTTTAGTTGACTTAATAATAAGTACAGTTGTATAATTTAAAGGTAGCATAAGCTAACTGAAATTGGTGAGGGATAATATGACTTTAGATGAACTGAAAATCGGTCAAAAAGCGATTATTAAAAGTACCGGCGGAGAACCTGCAATAAGAAGAAGACTTTTGGATATAGGATTAATTCCGAAGACTACGGTTTTTATAAGAAAGGTTGCACCTCTAGGTGATCCGATCGAAATAAATTTAAGAGGTTTTGAACTTACTCTTAGAAAAGATGATGCAAATAAAATAGAAGTTGAGGTAATTTAAAATGGAAAAAACCTTTGCTTTGGTAGGTAATCAAAACTGCGGTAAGACAACTTTATTCAATGCTTTGACCGGGAGCAATGCACATGTAGGCAATTTCCCCGGAGTAACTGTTGATAAGAAAGAAGGACCTATAAAGGGTCATGAAAATATAAACTTGGTAGACCTTCCGGGTATATATTCACTTTCTCCGTATACAAGTGAAGAAGTCGTAACCAGAGACTTTTTAATGAAGGACAAGCCGGACCTTATCATAAATATAATCGATGCAACTAATATAGAAAGAAATCTATATTTAACTTTACAATTACTTGAACTTAATATTCCCATTGTAATCGCACTCAGTATGATGGACGAGGTCATTGCCTGCGGAAACAGTATTGATATTGATAAAATAGCAGAAACTTTAAATGTAGACTGTATACCCATCCAAGCGGCAAAAAATCAGGGTACGGAAGAACTGGTTGCCGTAGCTGAAGATTTGATTACAGAGAATTCTTTTAGAGGTAAGATCGATTTTTGCAGCGGATATATACATAAGGCGATACATTCCATATCTCATATAATAGAAGCCAATGCGGAAGAAAAGCATCTTCCCGTTAGGTTTTGTGTTTCTAAAATAGTAGAGGGTGATACTCTGCTTGAAGAACAGCTTGAACTTAGTGAGGCTGATAAAGATATAATAGGACATATAGTTGAGGAAATGGAAGATTCCGTGGGGCTTGACAGAGAAGCAGCGATTGCGGAAATGAGATATGAATATATCGAAACATTATGCAAAGACAGCGTACATAAAGTAGCACATACCAAAGAGCATATTCAAAGCGTCAAGATAGATACTGTTCTTACTAATAAATATTTTGCACTGCCTATTTTTATACTTATTATGGGTGCAATTTTCTATTTGACATTTGGTGTTATAGGTGCATTTTTAAGTGACGCTTTTGAATTATTATTGGAACAGTTTAAAATAGCACTGGATATGGGGCTTACCGCTCTTAAAATAAACCCGACACTTCATTCTTTAGTTACTGACGGGATTTACAGCGGGGTATCCATAGTTTTATCCTTCCTTCCGATAATCGTAACACTGTTCTTCTTTTTATCTCTTCTCGAAGACAGCGGATATATGGCAAGAATTGCATTTATAATGGACAAGCCTCTCAGAAGGATAGGACTTAGCGGAAAGAGTTTTGTGCCTATGCTTATCGGCTTTGGGTGTTCCGTTCCCGGAATAATGGCAACGAGGACCCTCAACAGCTCCAGGGACAGAAAGATGACGGTACTTCTTACTCCGTTTATGTCATGCAGTGCGAAGCTTCCTATATATACTGTTTTTGCGGCAGCTTTCTTTAATGATAATCTGCCTTTGGTTATGATATGTTTTTATATGCTTGGTATATGTACTGCAATATTGTCAGGATTTTTACTTAAGAATAGTATTTTTAAAGGAGAAGCTATGCCTTTTGTAATGGAACTTCCTCCATACAGGCTGCCTTCAATCAAGTCACTGACAAGACTTAGTTATGAAAAGGCTAAAGATTTTATTACTAAAGCATTTACGATTATTTTTGTAGCAAGCGTACTTATTTGGTTCTTGGAAAACTTTGATTTTAGATTCAATATGGTCGCAAATCCTGCGTCAAGTATGCTTGCGTCAATAGGAACACATCTTGCAGTAATATTCAAGCCTCTCGGCTTTGGAGAGTGGAAATTCGTAACAGCTCTTATTGCAGGGTTCAGTGCAAAAGAGGTAGTCGTAAGTACTTTGGCAATTTTAACGGGAAGTACACTAAATACTCTTCCTGCGGTATTGTCATCAATGCTTACTTTACCTGCGGCAATATCGTTTTTAACATTTACCTTATTATATATGCCTTGTGCGGCTGCATTTGCGGCAGCAAAAAGAGAAATAGGTTCTTTTAAAGGTGCTGTATTTACCGCAATGTATCAAACGGGAATAGCATATGTAATGGCATTCATAGTCTATAATGTAGCAAAATTAATATTATAAATATTAAAAGGCAAAATTTTGATTTTGTCTTTTTTATTTATTTAATATATATCGCGGGCACTGCGCCTGCCTTTGCAGATTCCGCGCCCTTATTTATATTACTAAGTTACTCGAACCTCTAAATATAACTTAAGATATCCGGATTATTTAGTAATAAAAACTAAAATACATATATAAATTAAAACATCAAATTAAAGATAGCTTAAAAGAAAAGTCTTTTTTCTTTCTTATTTGTTAAAATTTATAGTTTATGGTATAATTATTAGCTGAAAATAGAAAAAATCCCTAGTACGAGGTTTACATATGAAATCGAAATTAAAGTCGAAACTTAATATATTGCTAATAGTATTGATAGGAATATTTGTAGTGGGCTGTCTTGCTCAGGTATATTCAACTAATACCTTTTATAAGATGGATAAAGTCAACTACTATAATATTGATGAGCTAAAAATATCTGCAAAATATCACCGCGGAACCAAAGACATGGGTGTATTTATTGTAAATGATTTAAATCAAAATGGAAAAGATACATGGTTCATGGTAGAAGAATTCGCAAAACTCGGATATCATGTATACGTCTTTGATTTGCCGAGTCAGGGACATACAAAAGGCAGCGTTGAGTTTGGATATAAACAAAGTGAATATCTTGCAGAACAATATTATACCGGAGTTGTTGCATTCTCTCAGCTTGCAAAATTAAATGAAGAAAATATACATATCATAGCGAGCGGTGTTTCTGCGAGAACTGCTCTTCAAACCGCAACAAAAGGATTTTTTAATCCAAAAGATTTAACACTTATTTCTACTGAAACAAATATTTTAGATAAGCTTGATTTAGACGTAATCAACTTTGTTAAAGAAGAAAATGTCAAGTTTATGAAGGATTTAAGTGCGTCAAATCCGGGAGAAAATATACATTTGATTACTTCCAACTTGAACAATAAATCCAGTGTAGCAGAAAATGAAGCTCTTAAACAAAGGCTTGAACAAGGTTCGACCGGTGCTGTCAACGAGAATGAAGTTACTCTTTCTGTTGTGAAGAATGTTCTTCCAATAAATGAAATTGAAAATAAAAGCGTTATCGATGAGACCGTTAGTTATATAGCATCAAGAGACCGATATCAATATACTCCAAATGTTTTTTTAACAGTAAAAAGTTTTATGAGTGTATTTTTGAGCCTATTGGCACTTGCGATTATAATCCTTGCTTATAAGATTAGAGGCAAAGATTATTATAAGGAAAAAGGAAGCATTCCTTTTAATAAGGAGTTTGTAATATCTAAATTGATTGCTGTTTTACCTGCATGCATTTTAGTGTTCCTGCTTCCTGTAGCTATATACTTCTTGGCGAGTCCAATCATTGCCGTTCCATATTTTGTTCTCGTTAAAATATCATTGATATCATGTTATGGAATAGTAATATTTTATTTATACTATAGGACTAATATCGCAAATGATATAGGCAGTCAAATATTTTATAAGGATCCTAAAGATAATATAAAAGGCGGATTAGCTGTTACGGGATTGGTTCTTGTAATGTTATACTTACTTTCCGTGTCGGGAAATAATATAGTCTTTAATGTATTTTCAATGAAAACGCTTTGGCTCATAGTATTTAGTATACTTGCTTATTTTATATTTTATATAGAAGAGAGAGAGAAAGAAGTAATGATCGCTTCTCAGCTTCAGAGGTTTATTATGTCATCATTTAACTTTTTGGTTATTTTGATCGTTGCCATAGTACTTTTGATTATGGGACAATTTGTTTTGGCACTTGATTTTGTGGGGCTTGGATTTGATATTATATTTGTTCTTGCGGTAGGTAAACTGTTAAAGGCAGTTAACTCTCCGACCAGATTTAATGCATTGGTTCAATCGGTAATACTTTGCGGGCTTATGTTGGCTCAAACAGTTTTATTTTTCTAATATAAAATTTAAATGCTGTCGTATGGCAGTATTTTTTTATTATAAAATTTGTAGAATTTTCTTAATGATACTGAGTATTATTAAGGTGTGATTTTTAATGATTTATTAATATTTTTTAACTGATTTGGATAAAAAAGTATTTACTTTAAATTAAATTAAGTATATAATACGTAAATACTTTGAATATCAAAGAATTTAGGAGGACTATATTTATGTTAGAAGATATTAAAAAAGTGTTGGTAGATGCATTGGATATTGATGAAAATCTTATTACTCCTGATGCGAGATTAAAAGAAGATTTAGATATCGACTCACTTGCAGCAGTGGAATTATCATTAGAACTTGAAACTGAATTCGACGTTCAAATCGAAGACGAAGAATTGGAAAAATTAGTAACAGTACAAGATATTATTGATATAATTAAAGAAAAACAAGCATAGATTACATATTTTTAAACTTTAAGCGGGCTTATATTAAGCCCTTTTATATTTTTTATACGAATTTATACAATGTAATAGTTTGATAATCAAAGTAATTTGGTTATCAGTTTTATAGATGATTTCAGGTATAGATTTATTAAATAATAAATCAGTACTTTATATATAATTAATTGAAGATATAAGCTTTAATTAAAGGAGGATATTTTGGATACTAAAATAATTAAACAAGTTATAGATATATTTGAACATTCCGATGTTCATAAATTGGAAGTTGAAGATAAAGATATCAAGATTAAGCTTGAAAAAGAAAATCATAATATCGTTACATCAATCCCTTCTGCTGCCGTTCAAGAAAGTACATTCGCTGCTCAAAACAATAGTATGGATATAGTAGAAAACGTAAATGCAGAAGAAAAAGAAGAGGATAAAGGAAATTGGATCAAATCTCCGTTGGTCGGTACTTTTTATTCCAAGCCTAACGAAAATTCAAATGAATACGTAAGCGTAGGTGACAGCGTTAAAAAAGGCGATACTCTATGTATTATCGAAGCTATGAAAGTTATGAATGAAATAAAGGCACCCTCGTCGGGAACAGTTTTAAAAGTAAATAAAACAGATGGAGAAATGGTTCAATTTGACGATGATCTTGTTTTGATAGGTGAATAAATGATTAAGAAAGTTTTGATTGCTAACAGAGGAGAAATTGCGGTAAGGATTATTAGAACCTGTAAAGAAATGGGTATTAAAACCGTCGCGGTTTATTCGACTGCAGATAAGGATTCTCTTCATGTCCAAATAGCGGATGAAGCGGTTTGTATAGGACCGGCTAAAGCTAATGACAGTTATTTGAATATGAGTAATATAATAGAAGCTGCGTGTTCGGTTGGTGCTGACGCAGTACATCCCGGTTTTGGGTTTTTAAGTGAAAATCCGAAATTCGCAAGACTTGTTATCGGGTGCGGACTTATCTTTATCGGACCAAATCCGGATGTTATAGAAAAGCTTGGAAATAAAAGCGAAGCAAGGAAAATGATGATTGAAGCCGGAGTGCCTGTCGTACCCGGTTCCAAAGAAATAATAAAGAGTGCCGAAGAAGGAATAAAACTTGCCAAGGAGATTTCTTATCCCGTAATCATAAAAGCCAGTAATGGCGGAGGGGGACGAGGAATGAGGATCGTTCAAAGCGAAGATGAGTTTGAAGATAACTTCAATAATGCTGTCAGCGAGGCTAAGGCTTGTTTTGGAGACAGCGATGTGTATTTGGAAAAGTATATTGAAAATCCTAAACATATTGAAATTCAGCTCTTAGGTGATAAACACGGAAATGTAATTCATTTGTTTGAAAGAGACTGTTCTTTTCAAAGAAGAAACCAAAAGCTTATAGAAGAAGCTCCTTGTCACGTTCTTGATGATAAGATAAGAAAATCAATGATAGCTGATGCTATAAAAGCCTGTAGGCATGTTGGATATGACAGTGTGGGTACTATTGAATTTCTGCTTGATAAAAGCGGTAAGTATTACTTCATGGAAATGAATACAAGAATTCAAGTCGAACATCCAATATCCGAGATGATAAGCGGTGTGGATATAGTTAAACATCAAATCAAAGTTGCAGGCGGACAAAAATTATCTCTTAGACAAGAATATATAAAATGTAACGGTTATGCAATGGAATGCAGGATAAATGCGGAAGATATGGAAAGAGATTTTGCTCCTTCTCCCGGAAAGATTAAGTTTTTACATCTTCCGGGAGGCAGAGGTATAAGGATAGACAGTGCGGTGTACACCGGATATGAAATACCGCCTTATTACGATTCGATGATACTCAAGCTTATTACATTCGCACCAACCAGGTTAGAGTGTATCAAGAAAATGAGAGTAGCCCTTGAAGAGCTTATAATAGACGGAGTAAAAACTAATATAGAATTTCATTATTTGACGCTTCATAATAAAACTTTTATTGAAGGTAATTATGATACCGGATTTTTTGATAGGTTTATAAAGGAGTTGGAAGAACAAAGTGGAGAACTTATTTAAGAAAAGACAGGAAAGACTTGAACTTTTTAAATCAAGAAGGATAAGAACCAATAAAGATTTAAATAAAAAAGAAGTTCCTGAAAATTTAATAAAAAACTGTGAAGTGTGTCATAAAAACGTTCCGTACGAAGATATGATGAATAATCTTTACGTTTGTCCTAACTGCTCTCATCATTTAAAGATAAGTGCAAGGGAAAGGATAAGACAGCTTACCGATAAATCTACATTCAGAGAGCTTGATAGAAACTTGGAAAGCAGTAATGAAGATGAATTCCCAGGATATACGAATAAGCTGGATAAAAGCAAAAAATCTACGGGACTTCACGAAGCTGTAGTTACCGGGGTCGGAAGGATAAACACAGAAAAAATAGCTCTTGCGGTCATGGACAGTAACTTCATGATGGGAAGTATGGGGCAAATTGTGGGTGAAAAGATTACTAGGATAACCGAGTATGCCATGAGAAGGAAACTTCCTCTTCTCATTAGTTGTACCAGTGGAGGAGCGAGAATGCAGGAAGGCATCATGTCATTAATGCAAATGGCTAAGACCAGTGCGGCACTGAAAAAGTTCAGTGATGAAGGCGGATTTTATATTTCTCTTCTTACTCATCCGACGACGGGAGGAGTAAGTGCGTCATTCGCAATGCTCGGGGACATTATAATTTCCGAGCCCAATGCACTTGTCGGTTTCGCCGGAAAAAGAGTTATAGAAAATACCATTAATGAAACTCTTCCGAAGGAATTCCAAAGAGCGGAGTTTCTTCTTGAAAAAGGATTTATTGATATGGTGGTAGACAGAACCGAAATGAAAAAGACAATATATGAACTTATAATACTTCATAAAGGAGTAAGTTTATGAAAATAAAAGATTGTGAAATAAAAATCAGAGCTTTGGAAGCAGAAAAAGCTGCTTTAAACATAGATGAAGGTCAAAGATATGATGAGATAAACAAGGAAATCATAGAGCTTAAGAAAGAAGCTTATTCAAATTTAGAACCGTGGGACAGAGTATATCTTGCAAGACATCAGGACAGACCCAAGGCTTCGGATTACATATCTTTAATAATCGATAACTTTTACGAACTTCACGGAGACAGATGTTACGGTGATGACAATGCTTTGATCGGCGGGATAGGAACTTTCAAAGGTATTCCCGTTACTGTACTTGCTCAGGCGAAAGGTAAGACTTTGGAAGAAAATCTTACGAGAAACTTTGGGATGATGAACCCCGAAGGGTACAGAAAAGCTCTAAGGCTTGCAAAGGAAGCAGAAAAATTTCATAGACCGATAATAAATATAGTAGATACTGCGGGTGCTTATCCGGGTAAGGGTGCCGAAGAAAGAGGACAGGCGGAAGCTATTGCAAAATGTCTGTATGAATTTTCTAATCTTAAAACTCCGGTAATAAGCGTAGTTATTTCGGAAGGCGGCAGCGGCGGTGCACTTGCACTGAGCGTTGCCGATAGGATAGTAATGCTTGAAAATGCAATATATTCTGTCCTTTCTCCCGAAGGCTTTGCAAGTATCTTATGGAAAGATGAGAGCAGAGCCGAAGAGGCCAGTAAGTATATGAGACTTACATCTTATGATCTATATGAAAAGGGGATTATCGATCATATAGTAAAGGAGCCTGCCGGCGGTGCTCAAAACGGACTTGAATATGTAGCGGCACAAATTTCTGTTTACATTGAAACGGAACTTAAAGAGCTTATGCAGAAAAAGGATAGGCTGCTTACCAGAGAGAGATTTTTAAAATATCGAAAAATAGGAATGATTTAATATGAATAATAGAAAAATTCTGGGATATGGTTATTATATTCCTAAAAATATGATTACCAACCATGATTTGGAGAAAATAGTCGATACAAGCGATGAGTGGATAAAAAGCAGGTCGGGAATAGAAACGAGATACATAAGCAGTGAAGAAAATACAAGTGCTATTTCATATAATGCGGCGTTAAAAGCAATAGATGACGCAGGTATCAAAAATGAAGATATCGACCTAATAATATGTGCCACCTGCACTCCCGACAATCTAACCCCGTCTACGGCTTGTCTGATACAAGAAAAACTTGGGCTTAATGATAAACATGTGATGGCTTTTGATATAAGCGCCGCATGCAGCGGATTTCTGTATGCAATGCAGGTTGCGAGTATGATGCTCATAGAATATAAATGTGCTCTGATAATCGGTGCGGAAACGCTTAGCAAAGTAATCGACTGGAGTGACAGGAATACTTGTGTGCTTTTTGGAGACGGTGCAGGTGCTGTGATAATGAAAAGAAAAGAAACAAATAAGGAAATGTTTTTCTATGCAAACAGCGAAGGGGATAATGAAGGTAAACTTAGGATAAAAGGACCAAGCTTAAAAGAGCCTTTAAAGAATGAACTAAGAGAAATAGGTCATATCAAAATGGCGGGGAATGATGTTTTTCGTTTTGCCGTAAGGGCAATGAGTGAAGCTTTGATCAAAGTTCTTGAGAAGGCTGATAAGACAATAGACGATATTGACTTATTTATTCCTCATCAGGCTAATTACAGGATTATAAAACATGTTATCAGAAAACTTAAAATAGACGAAAGAAAATTATATATAAATCTAAATAATTACGGAAATACTTCAGCCGCAAGCGTTGCTATAGCCTTGGCTGAAGCAAAGGAAAAAGGACTAATAAAAGAAGGAGCAAAAATTGTTTTAATAGGATTTGGAGCAGGATTTACTTATGCTTCGGGTTATATTGAAATATAGTAGAAAAGTTATGGTAATGTTAAATGAAATGTTAGGTATAAAATATCCGATTATCCAAGGTGCTATGGCGAATATAGCGACTGCGGAATTTGCCGCATGCGTGAGTAATGCCGGAGGGCTTGGAATTATCGGGACAGGTGCTATGACGTGTGTTCAGGCAAGAGAAGAAATAAATAAATGTAAAAGTCTAACGGATAAACCTTTTGGGGTAAATGTAATGATGATGAATCCCGAAACCGAAGATATAATGAATATGCTCTGTGAAGAAAAGGTTGCTGTTGTAACTACCGGAGCCGGAAATCCGGGTAAATATGTCGAAGCTCTGAAAAAATCAGGAGCGAAAGTATTTCCCATTTCTCCAAGCGTAGCACTGGCAAAAAGGCTCGCAAGAGCAGGTGTCGATGGGATAATCGTCGAAGGCGGCGAGTCGGGCGGTCATGTAGGCGAACAAACGACAATGGCTCTTGTTCCCCAGATCGTAGATGCGGTCGACGTTCCCGTTATAGCTGCGGGAGGTATTGCCGACGGAAGAGGTTTTAATGCTGCATTATCCCTCGGTGCCATAGGTGTTCAAGTGGGGACTTGTCTGTTAGTATCGGAGGAATGTCCTATACATGAAAATTATAAATCAGCAGTTATAAAAGCGAAGGATACCGATACGATAGTTACGGGTAAAAGTTTGAATGCACCTGTGAGAGTCCTTAAAAACAAAATGAGCAAGGAGTATGTAAAGCTTGAATCTACTCTTGCAAACAGGGAAGAACTTGAAAAACTTACCCTTGGGGGGCTTAGAAAGGCTGTCTTTGAAGGTGATATGGTTACCGGTTCCGTAATGATGGGACAAATTGCGGGAATGTGCAAAGAAATTTTACCTATGAAGGAAATACTTAAAAATATAATGGACTCTTCAAAGAGAGAACTAGAAATATTAATTGAAAAACATAAGGAGTTAGAATGTTAAGAGAAGTAAGAATTAAAGATAAAGTGCTCAGCGTTCCGATAATACAAGGCGGAATGGGAGTTGGGGTATCTTTATCTTCACTTGCAGGAAGTGTTATGAAAGAAGGAGCGATGGGGGTGATAAGTGCCGCTCATCCCGGATACAGAAAACCTGACTTTAACAAAAATTCTCTAAAATGCAATATGGAAGCAATAATTGAAGAAGCAAAAAAAGCAAGAGAAATAAGCACAGGGAACGGGCTTTTAGGCGTTAACATAATGGTAGCAAGCAAAGATTATGCAGAATATGTTAAAGCTGCTGTAAAAGCTAAGGTGGACGCTATTATCTCAGGTGCGGGACTTCCGCTTGATTTACCGAAGCTTGTGGAAGATAAAAGTATTTTGCTTGCACCTATAGTATCAAGCGGCAGAGCTATTAGACTGATACTTAAAAGGTGGAGTAAAAGACATAGTACAATTCCTGATTTTGTTGTTATAGAAGGAAGCGAAGCCGGCGGACATCTCGGATTTAAAAAGGAAGATTTGGAAAATGGGACTTGTGAAAGTCTGGATAAAATTTTTGGTGATGTTAAAAACGAACTCGCACCTTTTGAAGAAGAGTATAAAAAAACTGTTCCTGTTTTTGTTGCCGGGGGTATTTATACCGGAAGCGATATAGCATACTTTATAAAAAAGGGGGCTGACGGAGTACAAATGGGTACAAGGTTTATTGCTACCAAAGAATGTGATGCTTCACAGGAATTTAAAGATATGGTAATAAATGCAAAAAAAGAAGATATATCTATAGTTAAAAGTCCTACCGGATTTCCGGGAAGAGGAATTATGAACCCATTTATGCAAAAGGTAGAAAACAGAGGCAATATAAGTATGTCTTCTTGCTATAACTGTTTATCTCTTTGTAATCCAAGCGATACTCCATACTGCATTTCTCAGGCACTAATTCAGTCCGTAAAAGGGAATGTGGATAACGGACTTATATTCGTAGGAAGTAATGCTTCAAGAGTTGATAAGATGACTACGGTACATGAACTCATCAAAGAATTGGTAGACGGTGCAAATGAAGAATTGAAGGAGAATGAATAGATGAAACTAGGATTTTTATTTGCCGGACAGGGAACCCAAAGTATCGGCATGGGAAAAGAATTATATGATACATATGCTGAAGCAAGAGATGTATTTGAGAGTGTTGAGCTTGATTATGACGTTAAAGAACTTTGTTTTAACGGACCCAAAGAAAAGCTTGACGATACGGCATATTCTCAAAGTGCGATACTTACCACGTCTATGGCTATAGCAAACGTAGTTAAGTCCAAGGGAATAAATCCCGATTTTGTATGCGGACTTTCATTAGGTGAATATTCTGCTCTTTGTTATGCGGGAGCTTTTAGTGTAAATGAAGCGGCTAATATCGTTAGGAAACGTGGACAGATAATGGCGAATGCTCTTCCTAAAGGAACTTCTAAAATGGTCGCGGTAATGAACTTCGATAAAGATATAATTAAAGAGACTTGTGAGGAAGTAAAGTCGGAAGGTATTTGCGAAATAGCAAATTATAATTCTCCCGCACAGATAGTTATAACAGGTGAAGTTAAAGCTGTTGATAGAGCTTGTGAACTGCTTAAGGAAAAAGGAGCCCGAAGACTTATCCCTTTAAATGTGAGCGGAGCTTTTCATTCCTCTCTTTTGGAAGATGCGTCAGCAGAACTTAACAAAGTATTAAGCGAATATGATATAAGGAAACCTAAGATACCTGTTTTATATAATGTGACAGGAAAAGAATACGACGGAGATATAAAAGAAATATTGACTAAACAAATCAAATCAAGTGTGTACTTTATGCAGATGGTAGAATACATGATTGACAAAGGTGTCGAAGCTTTTGTTGAAATAGGTCCCGGTAAAGTACTTAAAGGATTTGTAAGAAAGATAAACAAAAATATCCCTGTATACAGTGTAGAGGATAATAAATCACTTGAAGAAATGTTAGGAGCGTTGAAATAATAATGGATAGAAAAACTGCGGTTGTAACGGGAGCAGGCAGAGGTATCGGACGAGCTGTTGCCGTGGCTCTTGCCAAAGACGGATATAATGTAGTAATAAACTATAACGGAAGCAGAGAAAAAGCAGAAAAAGTTGCTTTGGAATGCAGAGAGCATGATGTGGCTGCCATTACCGTAAAAGCAAATGTATCTGACTTTAGCGAAAGCGAAGAGCTTATAAAGAAGGCTATCGAAGTGTTCGGGAGTATAGATGTACTTGTCAACAATTCGGGAATCACTAGGGATAATTTGCTTCTTAGGATGAAAGAAGAAGATTTTGACAGTGTAATAGATGTGAATTTAAAGGGAACATTTAATACCATAAAACATGCAACCAGACAAATGATGAAACAAAAAAGCGGTTCTATAATCAATATGTCAAGCGTTGTAGGTATATCGGGAAATGCCGGACAAGCCAATTACTCTGCAAGTAAAGCCGGTGTAGTCGGACTTACAAAGTCTGTTGCAAGAGAACTTGCTTCAAGAGGGATAAGAGTGAATGCTATAGCTCCCGGATTTATCGAAAGCGATATGACAAATGAATTAAATGATAAAGCAAAAGATGAAATATTAAAGGGTATTCCGCTCAAGTCTATAGGAAAAGGCGAAGATGTTGCTAATTTGGCGGTGTTCTTAGCCGGAGAAAAAAGCAGATATATAACCGGTCAGGTCATAAATGTAGACGGCGGAATGGTGATGTAGGAGGCGTAATGAAAAGAAGAGTAGTAATCAGTGGACTTGGAGCTGTTTCTCCAATCGGTAATGATGTTGATACGATGTGGAACTCTATAAAAGAGGGGAAATGCGGTATCGATGAAATCACTCATTTTGATACGAGTGAATACAGAGTTAAACTTGCTGCACAAGTCAAAGACTTGGATATGGAAAAATATCTTAAGAAAAGAGAAATCAAATTCAACGACAGGTTTACAACATTTGCTCGTATTGCTGCAATGCAGGCAATGGATGACAGCAGTATAGACCTTGAAAATGTAGATAAAAATCGTTTTGGAGTAATAATAGCCAGCGGTATCGGCGGTATCGAAACTATAGAAAATGCACAGATGAATATGGAAAAGAGAGGTCCCAGTAAGGTTTCTCCTTACTTTATTCCTATGTGTCTTATTAATCTTGCGGCGGGAAATGTTGCAATAGATTTTGGTCTTAAAGGGCATTGTTCTTCCACCGTAACAGCTTGTGCCGCAGCAAGTAATGCAATAGGCGAAGCTTTTCATAAAATTAGAGACGGATATGAAGATTTAATGCTTGCCGGAGGAAGTGAAGCTTCCATAACTCCTCTTGCAATGGCAGGATTTATGTCAATGAGAGCACTTCATGAAGGTGATGATAAAAACAGAGCGAGCATACCTTTCGATAAGGACAGAAGCGGTTTTGTAATGGGAGAAGGTGCCGGAGTTCTGCTTTTGGAAGAATATGAACATGCGAAGAAAAGAGGAGCTAAAATCTATGCGGAAATCATAGGCTACGGTGCCACATGCGATGCACATCATGTAACGGCTCCTATTGACGACGGAAGCGGCGGAGCAGGTGCAATGGTAAATGCGATAAAAGATGCGGATATCAAAGCAAACGATATAGATTACATAAATGCACACGGAACCAGCACACCGTTAAACGATAAAACCGAAACCATGGCGGTCAAATCAGCGTTTGGAAATCATGCTAAAGAACTTAAGATATCTTCTACAAAGTCCAACACAGGTCACCTTCTCGGTGCTTCCGGGGCAATCGAAGCTATTATTTCAATAAAAGCTATAGAAGACAGTTTTATTCCTCCTACGATAAATTATAAAAACGAAGATGAAGACTGCGATTTAAATATCGTTCCAAACAAGGGACTGAACGAAGAAGTAAATTATGCTATGAGCAATTCTTTAGGGTTCGGCGGACATAATGCTTCATTAATATTTAAAAAGGCGGGTAAATAAAATGATTTATAATTCCAATGATATTCAAAAAATCATACCCCATAGATATCCTTTTTTACTTGTAGATACTATCGAAGAAATAATCGATGACACTACCATTATAGGAAAGAAGTGCGTCAGTGCTAATGAAATGCAGTTTATGGGGCATTTCCCGGAAAAGCATGTAATGCCGGGAGTTTTGATGATCGAAGCGCTCGCTCAAACTGGTGCAGTCTTACTGCTATCTAAAGAGGAAAACAAAGGCAAGATTGCAGTTCTTGCCGGAGTTAATAAAATACGTTTTAAAAGACAAGTTATTCCCGGAGATACTTTGACTTTAAAAGTAGAACTTACGAAGATGAAAGCGGGCATAGGTTTTGCCAATGCTACGGCTCTCGTTGGAGATGAAGTTGCCGTTAAAGGAGAAATAATGTTTGCGGTAGATAAATAAGAAGGAAGAATAATCTTTCTTCTTTTTTATTGTTTAAGTTATCTTGATAATTATTATATTAAGTTATATAATGTAGACTATGAAAAAGAATAAAGTAAAAGTAATCAAAAAGCATAAGAAAGATAAAAACAGTTTAAAAAAGAATATTTTATTATATGTACTTCTCGGTGTGTTCAGCATTACACTTTTATTTTCGGTGTATAAAATTTATACTATAACATCTGCATACAATCAAGGGACCAATACATATCAAAGCATAAAAAACGAGGCAAAGAAATCGGAAAGAGAAATAGATTTTGATAAATTAAAGAGTATTAATCCCGATGTGATAGGCTGGCTGTATTCCAAAGATACTACGATAGATTATCCTGTAGTTCAGGGAAGCGATAATGATTATTATTTATCACATTTATTTGACAACACTCAAAATTCCAGCGGTTCGGTATTTATGGATTATACAAAGAAAAAGAACTTTAAAAGTAAAAATACTATTCTTTATGCTCATAACATGAAAAACGGAAGTATGTTTGCGAGTCTTATGGGATATAAGGATCCCGAGTATTATAATTCTCATAAAACATTAGACCTTTACACTTCAAATCAAAATTATGAGATAGAAGTTGTTTACGGATTTGTAATAGATGCATATAAATGGGACGATAATAAATTTGTATTGGATGAAAATAAAGATGATTTGCTTTTACATGCCAAGTCAAATACTACATTCAACAGCGGAAAAACAATAAGTGATAATGATAAAATAATAACCCTTTCAACGTGTTCATACGAAATGGAAGAGGGAAGATATGTATTGATAGGAAAACTGATTAAGAAATAAAAAACGCCATTAATAGGCGTTTTTTTATAGCTCATTTTCATTTAAAACTTTGATGTTATTCTCAATCAAAATACTTGCGGTCATTCCTTTTCCTTTTACCAACGTACCGTTAAAATTCCCGTCATAAATTTCATTATTCCCGCATGACGGAGAATTTGCTTTAAGTATCGCAAATCTAACGTTATTTTCTTTTGCTGTTTTTAAAGTTTCTAAAGCTCCGTCTTTAAAATTTGCAGTTACATCTTTTCCGCTCTTTGTAATTACTTTATCGTTTTTTATCTCACATGGTTCTCTCGGAGTCATAAGTCCTCCAAGCTGTTCGGGACATACTAAAATCAAATTATATTTTTCTCTTAGCTTATCAATTATCGTATCATCGATTTTGTTATTCCCTCCGCTGTATTTGCAGTTTTCTCCAATTAGACAAGCCGAAACTAAAATATTTTCTTTATTCATAATTACCTCTAAATTAAAAATAAGAAGTGTCACCACTCCTTATCTTATATAATTAATTTAATAATTCTCTTGCTACTTCATTAACGACTTTGCCGTCTGTCTTTCCTTTCACTTTCGGCATAACTTCGCTCATAATCTTGCCCATATCTTTGGCTGTTTTTGCACCTACTTTATCGATAGCTTCTTTGACTATTTCTTTAACTTCCTCTTTTGAAAGTTGTTTAGGTAAGTACTTCATCAAAACATCAAGCTCAGCTTTAGTCTCTTCAACTAGGTCATCTCTTCCTGCTTTAACAAATTCATTTAAAGAGTCTCTTCTTTGTTTAACTTGTTTTGCTACGACATCAAGAATTTGTGAATCATCTAATTCTTTCTTGGTATCTTTTTCAATTTGTAGTATCGCAGCTCTGACCATTGTAACAGTAGATTTTGCTATATTGTCTTTTTCTTTCATGGCTTTTTTCAAATCGCCAAGTAAAGTTTCTTTAAGTGACATACAAAACACTTCCTAATTATCTTTTATTTTTTTTCTTTCTGGCTGCTTCAGCTTTTTTCTTTCTTTTAACGCTTGGCTTTTCATAGTGCTCTCTTTTTCTGATTTCAGACATTACACCAGCCATAGCTGTTTTTTTCTTAAATCTTTTTAAAGCGCTCTCTAGTGATTCGCCTTCTCTTAATCTTACTTCTGACATTCTTCAACCCTCCCCTCTAACCGTGGGTTATCACGTTTGTAAGTAGCATAAATTATTATAAAAAAATAAGCGGGATATGTCAATAAAAATTGGGTGTTCTTTTGAAAAAAACAAGCTTTATAAGACTTATTTTCATGAAACCCTCTAAAAATTTAAATTAACATTATAATTTAACTAATTATTAACTTTAAATAAATTTATTTATCTTTGCTTGAATTTTTCAAAGGGGAAAACTATGGATCAATTACTTGAGCAAGCAAATAGACTGCTTCAAAATATAAAGATACCGTGGACATTTTGCGGTGGATATGCCCTTGATTTATTCTTAAACAAAGAAATCAGAAGGCACAGCGATATTGACATCTGTGTTTTTGAAAATGACCGTGAAAAGATTCTGGATTATATGCTATTTCACGGCTGGAAAATTTATCAATTTTTGGGTGGTGGTAAAGTGCGACCTGTGAATACGAAAACCGGCAGTGATTCGGGCAGAAATTTTATGTGCGTAAAGATGGATGCCGCCTTGTAAAATTTAGCCCAAGCGAAGAAAAAGAGACATTGGGG
>NZ_CALHFB010000044.1:0-3246 GCF_938029165.1 uncultured Anaerofustis sp. | reverse complement strand
GGATAGCGACTGTTTCACAAAATGCGGGCAGCATTTTGTAGAAAATCCAGTCGCTATAAGCCTCCGCGGCTTGAGCGGGGTCGTTTTATCCATATTTTGGACAAGCAAAATATGGTCGGGTTTTTAAGGGAGGATAGCCCTTAATTGATTTATTCTTCAACAGAATGTATCTTATCTTTAATCTCCTGCATTTTTATATCAGTATAAGATATAAGCGTAGCACATTCTTTAAGTTCTGTTATTATCGTTTCTGCGTCTACAACATCTTTTTTATATTTCAACTGATGTTCCAAAGTCGCCCAAAAGTCCATTGCAATGGTCCTTATTTGGATTTCGACTCTTAAATACTGCTTTTTGTCGGAAAAGAAGACAGGGATCTCTACTATCATATGATAGCTTCTGTATCCGTTTTCCTTAGGTGTCCTGATATAATCTTTGACCGCTATTACATTTATGTCGTCCTGCTTTGCAATCATCTTTGCCAGTGCATATATATCATCAAGGAAAGAACATACTATCCTTATTCCCGCAATGTCGTTTAAATTATCCATAGCAGATTGTACACTTACTTCAAGTCCCAGCTTTTCAAGCTTTGCCGCAATGCTTTCCGGTTTTTTAAGCCTTGACTTTATAAATTCAATAGGACTGTTTGACCTTTTTACGGCAAGTTCTTCATTCAAAACTTCAAGCTTTGTCTTTACTTCCTTGATTGCACAGCTATACTTCATCATGGCTTCTTTATATTCTTCGGTCTCTTCCATGAAATATTTTTTTGCATCCCCCGGCAGGTTTACCGTGCTCACAAACGTTCTGTTCAAATCTTTTTCCATATTCATATATCAAAATTACCTTTTTCTGTTTTAAATATCTTATATTATTTCCACTCATATCTGCAGCTTAAGCAGATATAATCCGGTCTTGTTTCATCGTCGGGAGAACACCCTCCGTAAAACTCTTCTTTTCCTCCAAAAGCTTCACAGGCTTCAAAATACATCATCCCGTACATCATTTCTTCAACGTCTTTACTGTTACATTTAGGACATACTTTATCTTTCATAGTCTCACCACGTCTTATATTTTATCATATAAAGACACTTAATTACATAGATTTAATATTTTCTTAATAAAATTTAATAAAAAACCAATGTAGTTATTTACCTTAATATTTATTATTCATTATTTATCCTAATACTTTTTAGTTTTCTTCTGTCAAATCAAAAGACTTTTTTACAAGAGGGTTAATATTCCATTGGTCTTTTTATAATTTTCATATTTTAATTTTTCTTAAGTGTCACCGTCTCCCCACCGATGTAGATCTTCTTATTCTTCTTTCATTTTTTCACTTGATAATTATATCGACTAAAATTTTAAAATTTCTTTAACTTCTTTCTGATTACCATATCTGCTTAAAACATCTCTTTTAAATTAAAATACTTAATTTTCATTTTATAAAGCAGCCTGATATATGATTTTTTTAACGATTGGAATATAAATCAACTGTACCACTTTATGTAAAACATATAAATTTATAAGTTTTATATACTACATGATTGTGAATTTTACAATTTTAAAACCATCAGTTTTAACACCTTAATAAACCTATTTAATAATTAAAATTTGAAACTCTTAAAAAAATCTATACCATAAAAAATAAAAACACCATATAGGTGCCTTTATTCTTATCTTATTATCTGTTTAATATATATTTATCAGACCTAACTGACTAATTCATAAAACTATTTTATTGGATAACAGCACTCCGTCACTTGTTCCTCCACACTTTTGACTTCTCCCGGTCCTTTATGATAAATCGAGAACATAGGTCCTATGAATTCTAAATCGTTTTTCTTGGCATATTCCACTGCTTCGATATTTATATCTCCTATTTGTTCATAGCTTCCGCTAAAGATTATGCTAACTACGTTCGTCTTAGGCATATCTTTTACTTTTATTTCCCCTACTTCTTTTACGCTGTCTCTTACGCTTACTCCTACTTCCACGTCTACGTTTGTATCTTTGTATTCTTTATCGTGATAAATCGCCATATTGAACTGAGGGTCTACCCCGTTTGGATAGTTGGAATAAAGTCCCTTCATCAGTCTCCCCCATAACATCCCTTCGTCGGGGAAGGTCGGTATTGTGTCTCTTATATATGCGATCTTATATGCGGGTATAGTTTTTCTTTCGATATTGTATTTCATAATATTTTCACTCCTACTAAGCCTAAGAATGTTCTTATCGATTAAATCAAGCTGGTTTTTGACCTTAGTCAGCTCTTCTTCCTTATCATTCTTATACTTTATCAAATAATTTTTTATTTCTTCCTTAGTAGTGTTTTTATCTAAAATTATCTTGATATCGCTTAAACTAAACCCCATTTTTTGAAGCAGTATGATATTGCTTACCTTTATAAGCTGACTCTCGTCATAATATCTGTATCCGCTTTCTTTATCCACATACATGGGTCTTAGTAAATCCAGCTTATCAAAATGTCTCAGCATCCTCACACTTACTAAAGATAATTTTGAAAAATGTCCTATTTTTATCATGATAAACCTCCGTTTTTGAGCTCAAATATATTCTATATCCTGACATAGTGTAAGAGTCAATACTTTATTTTTCTTTATTTAAGAAACAAATATTCAAGAAACTCTGTCCCTTACACCCTGCTTAAACTTTGCTCGCCCAAAGTTTAAGAATAAAGGGCTCCACTCAATTGCCGTAGTGGCTCTTAAACGCTTATCAATTTCCAGAGAAAAGCTACCCCTACCTCTAAATAAAAAAACTTATAATCTAAAATAACAAATCAATATTTGTATTTAAGGATATGGGATTGGCGACTTAACAGATTAAAAAACTCGAAAATCTTGTTAAAAAAACCTAACCTTATTGTTTAATGTGTCAAGGCACATATGGATTTTATTAAAATCCAGCCCATTTTTCAAATGGGTAAACAGTCAAATTCTTCCACTGCGTAGTTCCAAGCCTTCGGCAAAAGAGATATTAAACTTACAAAAAGTCATTTACCCACAAATTACCTCAAAAAATTATTACCTTTAATATAAAAAAACTTTTATTTATAGGTTTGGAAATCCAGTTACTAGCACGTTTAACTAAAAAAACTTTCCAATAAATAAGGGATTGGGGTAGCGGTCTTTTCAAAAATCTCGGGCAGAGATTTTTAGAAAATCCGACCGCGTTAAGAGCCGTCACGGCGACTGAGTGAAAGAATTTTTACCCCTTTTT
>NZ_CALHFB010000043.1:0-28001 GCF_938029165.1 uncultured Anaerofustis sp. | reverse complement strand
TTTTTTCCATCTTTTTTGGCTTCGGAAAAAAGATGGTCGCCCTTTAGGGCGAAATTGTAGTTTATTTAATAAGGGTAGTCGGTAATATTATATTACTGAGATTAAAGTAAAGAAAAACAGCTCGGCTAAGGGGGCTGTTTTTCTTGTTATTTAAGAGTATATGGTAAGTATTGATTTTAAATATATAGATATATATTTAAAATAATTCATCAGTAGATACAGGGTGTCTTGTTGCAATAAAAAAACAAGCATAAAAAACAGTACCGTAAATATAGGGCAGAAATATCCTTTTACTTACGGGTCTAGCCTTTTCTCCGAGAATGCTGTTTGGGATATATATCTGACGTAATAAAAATAGATTCGATATAGCTAGGTGTTTTGCAGTGGGTATAGATAACAAAGCCTTAGGAAATGTAAAAAGTTTTGAGATATATTTTAGCTTGAATTATAAAATAATGACTTATTACATCGATCCGTCGACTCCTCTCACTGATGTTGTAGATAAAGACGAAATCTCGTTAGAGGGCTTACATTAAAACATACTAATGAATATGGTAATTTTAGAAGTGACGATGCCTACACGCAGTGCGGAGTGCGAAGGCTGCAGTGAAAAGGATACAGAGAACCATAAGTGGAATAAAGGTATCGTAAAAATCAAGTCCACTGAAGATAAAAATGGTATTATGATTTATACCTGCAGTGCATGTTCAAAGGCAAAAACCGAAGCTATACCAAAATCAAATGGTGGTTATAAACGTAACTATAAAGATAAGAATGATGATAATAAAGATAACAATATTATAGACATTAATATTCCCCCTGAAAATAAAGATAGCGGTAAAAATAATTACCCCTGCTATACCGGATGCCTACGATAGTAGTGATATATAGTAGTGATATGATGTTATATGCTTTATCATTTGTATTATCTTTATGGGTGTGTTTGTGATTATGGTCATTAAAAAAGATGATTAAGAAGCATTACGAAGTATTATCGGTCAGTGTTTAATTTATTTCATTAAGAATAAAATGAATTTAGTATACAAGCGCTTATTAAACATCTCTTTAGTAGAGATGTTTTTTGTTAAAAAATTATTAAGAATTATTTAAACGTTTGCTTTGTATCGGGTAAAGTAGTATAATTTATATATATAATTGAGGGAGAGAAAAAAATGAAAAAAAGATTTGTTGCGTTTATTTTGGGTATCTTTATGCTAATAAGTATAATGATGCCTTTTTCTGTCTTAGGGGCGGAAAAAGAGGATGTTGCTAAGAATGATTTTAGCGTAAAAAAAGAAAATAAAGTTAATGTTAAAGGAATTTCGCCTACCGGTTCTTACGGTAATTTTACTTATTCCGAATCGGATCCGGATAATGTAGGAAATATAACAATAACGAAATATAAAGGTTCATCTGCTACTGTTACTGTACCGAATTTAATAGAAGGTAAAAAAGTAACAAAAATCGGACAGTCAGCATTTTATAATAATCAATCATTAATAACCGTTAATATTCCAAGTTCTGTAAAGATAATTGACTTTTATGCTTTTCAGCTTTGCAAAAAATTAAAAAATGTAAACTTTTCTGAAGGTATTGAGGAAATTCATTATGCTTTTTATGGATGCAATTCAATTAAGAGTGTTAAAATACCTGATTCCATAAAAGATTTGGATTGTGCTTTTATCAACTGTAAATCCTTAAGCCGTGTAACACTGCCCAAAGATGCTAAAGGGCTTAAAATGCCTGCGGCTTTTAAAGGCACTGCCTTGAAAAATGTAGTAGTTCCAAATGGGGTTGTTGATATTTCATCTGCTTTTAATGCTTGTTTTTCGCTTAAAAAGGCTATATTACCTAAAACCGCTAATGGTTTAAAAATGGACAGTACATTTGATTGGTGCCCTCTATTGGAAACAGCAAATATACCAAATGGTACTGTAGATATTTCATATGCTTTTCGTGATTGTGCGAGCCTTAAAAAGATTGTAGTACCTAATAGTGTTACTAATATGAATAGAGCTTTTGGTAAATGCAGTAACTTAGTATCTGCAAATATTTCTAAGAATGCAGAAGATATTTCAAAAGTATTTTATAATTGTAAAAAATTAAAATCTTCTTTAACAATACCAAAATCAGTAACTAAATGGGAAAGTGCTATTGCATATTGCGGTAATGTAAAGAATGTTAAAATAGAAAATGGTATTAAAAGTTTGGATTATGAATGTTTGTACGGTACAGGGATTTCATCATTGAATATTCCAAACTCTGTAAAAAGTATAGGAACCAATGCATTGAGTGCGTGTAAATTTAAGCAAATAAATATTCCAAATTCTGTAGTGTCTATAGACAATGAGGCTTTTAGTTATAATTTTAAATTAGAAAAAATAAATATTCCTTATTCGGTAGAAAATGTAGGAGAAAATATATTTGAATACTGTAAGGCTCTTAAAAGTGTAAACATAGAAAATAAAACTGCTGTTGAAAACTCAAAGACAGTTACATATGGATTAAAAGTTATTTCTAAAGAAATGTTAAAGGGATGTTCATCTATTAAAAAAATAGTTTTGCCTAAGTCTGTTACATCTGTAAATCCACGTGCTTTTTATGGATGCAAGAACTTGGAAGTTGCTGTTATACCAAAGAGTGTTACATGGATATCTGGCAGCGTATTTGATAAATGTAGTAAGGATTTGGTTATACAGGGGATTAAAGGTTCTTATGCCGAAAAATTTGCTAAATCCCGTAAAATTCCTTTTGTTTCTACCAAGATAACAAAAGTAGCTTTAAATAAAAAATCATTTAGTTTGGGAGTTGGAACTAAATATGCTTTAAAAACAAAAGTTGCACCTTCCAATGCCAGTTATAAAGCTATAAAATGGATGAGTTCAAATAAAAAAATTGCGACAGTCTCTTCTAAGGGAAAAGTTTTGCCTAAGAAAGTCGGTAAGGTTAAAATCACTGCTAAAGCTAAAGACGGAAGCGGGAAATACGCTAAGGTTTTAATAAAGGTAGTTCCTGCCAAAGTCAAAAAAATCAAAATATCATCCGGGTATAAAAGAGCAACTATCAATATAAAGAAGACTAAAGGTGCAAAAAAATATGATATTTATCGTTCAACAAAGAAAAACAAAGGCTTTAAAAAGATAAAGACCACTTCTTTCAGAAAATATATAAATACAAATCTAAAATCAAAAAAAACATATTATTACAAAGTAAGAGCTATATATGGAAGTTATAAGGGAAGTTTCAGTAAAGTATATAAAGTGAGGATTAAATAATATTTTATATAAAAGTAATATTAAATTACATTATTTTAGGGGGACAAAATGAAAAATAAATGTTTGGCATTTTTAATTTGCTTGTTTATGGTTTTAAGTATTCAAACTCCGTTTTCAGTTTATGCATCAAATAAAATAATATCTAAAAAAAATATTTTGGTAAATTCCAATAATATAAATAAGGATAAGAGTTTAGGTGTTTATAATAGGTTTTATTATTCAATGCCTGAAGATTTTGACAGTATTGATCAGCGGTTACAAATAGATGGATATCAGGGAGAGATTCCCGAAGAATTGGAAATTCCTTCAACAATCAATGGTTTAACTGTTAAATCAATTAATGATTATGCTTTTAAAGGAAGTGAAAAACTAAAAAAAGTAGTCCTGCCGGAAACTATAATCGGTATTGGTGAAGGAGCTTTTGAAAATTGCAGAAAATTAACGGATATTAAATTACCATTATCTTTAACAATAATACATAGTTCATTTTTAGGATGTACATCTTTAAAATCGGTAACATTGCCGGAAAAGATAGAGTATATTGATGGTGCATTTGAAAATTGCACTAATTTAACTGACATTAATCTTCCTGACAGTATTAGTAATATGAGTTATGCTTTTAAAAATTGTATATCTTTAAAAAAAGTTATTATCCCAAAAAACGTAAGAGAAATGAGTGGAGCATTTGACAGTTGCTATAATTTAACAGATGTTAAATTTCCCAAGAATATGAAAAGCGTTAACTTGAGTAAAACTTTTAATGATTGCAGTAAGTTAAAAAGTGTTGAACTTCCCGAGGGGGTTGAAGCATTGAATGAAACATTTAAATTTTGCGAAAGTTTAATTCAAATTAGTATACCAAAAAGCGTTAATGATATTAGGGGTGCTTTCATAAATTGTAAATCTATAAAAAAAATATCTATTCCGCCATCTGTCAGTTATACCGGGAGTGCATTTGTAGGATGCGAAAAATTAAGCAGTGTTAAATTTGAAGGAAATATAAAATTTATTGATTATAATTGTTTTATGAATACTCCATCTTTAAAGAAAATAGATATTCCGCAGAGTGTTACTTCGGTTGAGTATAAGTCATTTTACAACAGCGGATTAACATCTGTTACAATTCCGCCGGATGTAAAGTCATTGGGGGACGGAGCATTCCGATACTGTAATAATTTAAAGTCCGTTAATATTAAAAATAAGGCAGTGAAAAAGGGAAAAAAGACAGTACTCACCGGACTTAAGACTATTCCCTCTTATGCCTTTGCAAATTGTTCTTCACTTACAAAGATTTCATTACCCAAAAGTATTAAAAACATTAAATCAAAAGCATTTATGGGGTGTAAGAATTTAAAAATAGCAGTAATACCAAAGAATGTTACTTCGATAAGTAAAAATACATTTTCTAACTGCGGGAAATTTATTATACATGGCTCAAAAGGCTCATATGCTCAAACTTTTGCTAAAAAATATAAAATACCTTTTGTTTCGGTCAAGGTATCAAAAGTAAAATTAAACAAATCTTCTTTGAAATTGGCTGTCGGCAGCGGATATACTTTGAGAGTCAGTGTATCACCTTCAAACGCAAGCTATAAATCAATGAAATTTACAACATCCAACAAGAGGATAGCTGTTGTATCTTCAAAGGGAAAGATAACAGCGAAATATCCTGGAAGAGCATATATATACTCAAAGGCAAAAGACGGAAGCGGGAAATATGCGAGAGTTACCGTAACAGTGGTACCGAAGAAAGTATCAAAATTAAAACTTACAAGTGGAAAGAAAAAAGCGACGATTAGTATATCAAAGACATCGGGAGCAAAGAAGTATGATATTTATCGTTCAACAAAGAAAAACAAAGGCTTTAAAAAGATAAAGACCACTTCTTCCAGAAAATATGTAAACAAGAAGTTAAAATCAAGAAAGACTTATTACTATAAAGTAAAAGCGATTAACGGGAAATATAAAGGAAGTTTTTCTAAAGTTTATAAGGTAAAAGTTAAATAGGAAAAAAGGACTGCCTAAGCGGTCCTTTTTGTTTTTTATTATGTGTTTTCATAACATATAATAAATAATTTGTCGAAATTTGTATACTTTTTTAATTATTTATATTATAATATGATTGTAATTGAGTCAATACTCAACTAGATATGTGAACTTTAAATATAGTTATTTTTAAGTAACTAGATAAAATGATTTATAATAATTGATTGATTTGTTTGAAATTAAGATAAATATAAATATGGTGAGAAAATGCAGTTAAATATAACTACGGATTATGCAATAAGATCTCTTATATATATTGCCGAAAAAGGTAGGGAAGTAAGCCGAAGAGAGATATGCTCCAAAACGAAGATACCTGAAAATTATTTGTACAAGTTAATGGCAAAGTTCAGAGAATGCGGGTATGTAGAGGCTATAAGGGGTATTGACGGAGGATACAAATTAATAGTTTCTCCAAAGGATATATCCGTATTTGATATAATTACTTTGGTGGAAGGTCCGATAAATATAAATAGGTGTACCTCTGACGGCAGAAGCTGTTCAAAAAGAGGTAACGGTAACTGTAAAGTACATGCTTTCTATGTGGGGCTTCAGGGAAATATCGAAAGAATACTCAGAAGGACCACACTTAAAAGTTTGATGAAATAATTTATTAACATGCCCATAATATCTTATTTGATATTATAAGCTAAATTTCCTTTTGATTATTAATATCTAACCCATACGTATAAATAAAAAAGGAAATTTAGCAATAGATAATAATACTTAGGTATTAATATAAACTTTTCAACTCTAAAATAAATTTAAAAGGGGGAGATATAAAAAGGAATATATATAATAACCTTAATACTAAAAAATTCATTTAAATCAACTAATTAAAAAACGACCGCTTTGCAGGCGGTCGTTTTATTATATTAAAAGAATATCGGGTCTACGTGGACCATGCAGTGCTTTACTCCTTCAAATTCCGTTTCTATAGCCTGATGAACGTTCATTGCGATATGATGTCCCTCTGCGACCGATATCTCTCCGTTTACATATATTATTATGTCAACGTATTTTTTGCTTGCAAACAGTCTTGTCTTTATGTCCTTTATGGAATATACTCCGTCGATATTTAAAATGACTTCTTTCATTTCTTTTATGGTTTGTTCGTCGCAGGATTTATCCACAACTTTATCCACACTGTCTTTTCCTATATCGAAGGCTGCTTTGAATATGAGTATACATATAACTATACAAGCTATAGGGTCAAGGATAGGGTATCCGAGCCTTGCTCCGAGGATACCTACAAAACTTCCGACAGAGGAAAGGGCGTCGGATCTATGATGCCATGCGTCAGCCATTAAAGCTGTAGAACCTGTCTTTTTTCCTGCATTCATTGTCACTCTGAACATTATTTCCTTGGTTATGACCGATAGTATCGCTACGTATAAAGCGATACTTCCGGGAGTTGAAATCTGTGTATGGTTTACTATTTTTACTATCCCGTCATATCCTATCCCCGCACCTATTACCGCGAGGAAAGCGGATAGATACATTCCTACCACGCATTCCAGCCTTTCGTGACCGTAGCGGTGGTCTTTATCGGATTCTTTGCTTGAAACATTTATCCCCACCATTACCGCTACTGTGCTGAACACGTCGGATAATGAATGGACGCCGTCTGATATAAGGGCTGAAGACATTGCAAAGAGACCTACCGCTACCTTTACTATAGATAATAGGATATTCACTATCATGCTCCACCATGAGACTTTCATTGCGATTTGTTTGTTTTCCAAAGTCTTATCCATTTTTAACTCCTTATGTTTATAAAAAAAATATATCCATGAAACCCACAGATATATCCTGCTGCTTTTAGCCCGACCTAAGTCTGTTTAATACAATACGATATTTCGCTAAATTTATTAGACGTATATTACTACATATCTCATTATATGTCAAGGCGGTCATTATCGTTCTTTTAAAATAGAAAGATTTAATGAAACACGCTATTAGCAGGCGGTCGCTCTATTCTTCTGAGCTGCGAAAAAATTTATTAAATATGAAGCTATTATCAGTAATTCACAAAGTATGCTGCGTTCACTTAGAAGGGGTATATGTGTATAAATAAGGTAATGAAGTAAAGATAAAGCGTATTTGTTTCTGATATGCATTCTAATTTGAAAATCAATAAATCATATTTGATATCATTTATTAGTATATTAATATATCTATTTTACTCATTAGTCGGTGATTAAAGCTAGGAAAGGGTAAAATAAAATATTAAGAAGCTTTTGTTTTCTTCGGCTGATATCGAAATTTAAAATAAGGATTGGCTGTAAAAGAAAATATTAAAATTAAGTTGTTTATAATTAAAATAATTTAAAAATAAGGGATTGCAGAACGGCTTGATATTATTATAAAAAGGTGCAGGAGGCAGGACCTCTTACACCTTTTGCCGTAAAATATATTTAGTTATTTAAAGATTATGTCAAGAATAATTTTGCAAGTGCGAACGGTATCCAAGAATACCACTGAAAAGCTGCTCCGAGGCATGTAAGCTGTGCCGCTCCTTCGGGAACCGTTAGGTTTGCGTTGCTTGCAAGTCCCGTCATATAAGGTGCTGCATATGATGCAACGTAAAGTACTATTATCATTGTTATGGTCGCCATTATAAGTGCTCTGAATAAGTTGCCTTTGCAAGGTACTACGGAAAATATGACAGCAAAAGTAAGAACGGACAAGTCAGCCAAAGGAAGTGTGGTGTTTCCCGGAAGTATAAAAGCCAACAGTAAAGTTATAGGTATCATGAGTAACCCCGTTGCTATTACGAATGGGTGTCCGGTAGCAACCGCAGCGTCAAGACCTATGTAAATTTCTTTGCCCGGAAATCTCTTGTTTAGGAATTCCTGTGTTGCTTCCGAAATTACCATCAAGCCTTCCATCAATAAAGATATCATTCTCGGTATTAGTAGGAGTACTGCGGCTACGTTCATGCCAACGATAAATATCTGCTGTATCGCAGTTACTACATTTACTTCCGGTGCGGAGAACTGAGCTGCCGCTGATAGTAAGCCGCCTATAATAAGACCGAGCATCATAGGTTCTCCGAGAAGACCTAATTTTTCAACTATTCCGTCTGTGGTCCATTCAATGTCTTTTACTCCCGGTATCCTGTCGAGGAGCCAGTTGAGCGGATATGTGATTATCGCCCAGTTTACAGCCTGCATATGAGGCAGTGATATCCCCTCAAGTCCGAGGACTTCTTCGCAGTCTTTCTGAGTCCAGTCTGCCAATTTGAAACATATCGCCATATTTACTATAGATGATAAAACGGCTACGAATACGTTTCCCGTTACAAGCACTATACAGGAAGCTATAAAGAGTGCATGCCAGTAGTTCCAAATATCGATATCCATGGTCTTTGTCAAACCGAACAATAACATCACTACATTGGTAAGAAGGATAGCCATGAATACCAAAGGCACTATTTCCGTGCTCCATGCAAGTGCTGATGCGGTCGCCCAGCCGGTATCTATGGCAGTAAGTTTAAAACCCAGGTTTTTTACCAAGTCGTTTGCCACAGGGGTAATGGTGCTGGACATAAGACCGATGACAAGATTAAGACCGATAAAACCAATTCCGAATGTGACTCCGGCTCTTACGACATCTCCAAACTTCGCTCCCATTATTAGGCCTATTATAATCAATATGATAGGCATCATTACTGCTGCACCCATATCGATTATAAAGTTAAAAATACTCATTATAAAATCCATTTTATTTCCTCCTTTCGTTTTAATGAATTTTAAATATTAATTATGCTTAATATTTATGTACTTATTTATATATAGAGTCATAATCCCTGGTGAAGTTCTCTATCCCGATTTCCGTCAAAGGATGTTCAAATAATTGATTGAATACTTTGTATGTAAGAGCAAGAGAGTCCGCTCCGTTTAATACTGCATTTATCGCTTCGTTACAGTTTTTTATGCTCGCGGCTATGACTTGAGACTTTATATCATAAAAATCATAAATTTCCCTTACTTGTTTGAATAACGTAAGACCGTCGTGTCCTATATCGTTCACTCTTCCTATAAAGGGACTTATGAAGGGTGAAGCAGCAAGTCCTGCCGCAAGTGCCTGTGCGGGGTTGAATATCAGCGTTGCATTCGTATTGACCCCGAGAGGTACCAGAGTGTTTATGGCTTTTATCCCTTCAAGGTTTGCGGGTATCTTTATTACCATATTTTCGGACATCGAAGAAAGCTCCTGAGCTTCGTTTATTATATCCTCCGCCTTTGTGGAAATGGCTTCGACCGCAACGGGTCCGTCGAATATGCTTCTAATATCCCTCAGTACATCTTCGTAAGTCCTTCCAGCTTTGGACATCTTGTTAGGGTTTGTCGCTATCCCGGCTACTATCCCTGTTTTCAAAGCCTCTTCAATTTCCTTAATATTAGCGGTGTCCAAAAAAATCCTATATTTCATTTTACATTCCTCCAAGTAAAATATAACATTTAAATGTTAATTTAATATCATTGATACTATCTTTAATTACAGTATATATCCGCAATGTGTCATTGTCAACTTACATTTAAATGTTAAATATCTTGACAAATCTAACATAAAAATGTAAGATCATATCAGGAGGTGTTATCATGGCATCGAAAAGAACGATGATAATCTATAACTACATCAAGAAAAAGGGAGAAGTGAGCCTTAAGGAGCTGTGCGAGCTGTTCCCTGATTATACTCAAATGACAATAAGGAGAGACCTTAATTCTCTTCAGGAAAACGGGTATATAATAAGGACGAGGGGAGGGGCGGTACTAAACGATAATATACTCAGAGAGGATTTGACTCACCAGCACCGAAAAGTAGTAAATAAATTTGAAAAAAGCAAGATAGCGGTAAAAGCTTTGGATTATATAGATAAAGGGAGCTGTCTTTATATGGATTCGGGGACTACGGTTTTGGAGCTGGCAAAAATAATCCCCGACGAATATTGTTTTGTTACCACCAACGACCCTATAACCGCTCTTGATTTACAGCAAAAGAACAATATAGATATAAACCTTACCGGAGGGACCCTCAATAAAAGGGCAGTTTCTTTAGCGGGACCTACCGCACTTTACAGCATAGATAAGGTAAATATAGATACTGCGTTTTTAAGCGCTTCCGGATTTAGCATTGACGGAGGATTTTCAAGCCTTATTTACAATGAATGCGAGCTTAAAAGAAAAGTCATGGAAAATGCAAATAAAGTGATAATGCTTATAGACTGCAATAAATTCGATATCATAAGTCCTTATCCTTTTGCTTCTTTTAAAGATATAGATATCCTGATAACCGATGACAGACCGAGTGATAAGATACTTTCTTTGGCTGAGGAGAATGGGTGTAAGGTTGTGTAGGGGCTCTGTCCCTAAAACCCTTTATAAGGGGCGCTGCCCCTTACACCCCGGCACTTTTTAAAAGATTAAAAAGTACCAAAAAATCTCCGCTAAAGCCGCGGAGGCTTAAAGCGACTGGATTTTCTACAAAATGCTGCCCGCATTTTGTGAAACAGTCGCTATCCCGACCCTTTTGGGAACATTTATATCTTAAATAAAGGTAATATCCATAAATAAAAAAACACCCATTAGGAGTGTTTTATTCATCTTCTTCCAATATATCTTTCATCATTTTAGCTCCAAGTCTGAAACCCACGATAAAATAATGAGAACAGTTAGCTAAATTATAATCAAGCCACTTTTTGGTCAATTCTTCAAATCCTTCTGTTTGTTCCTTTGATAAACTTTCGCTGAAATTACTTTCCTTTTTAAATAAAAGCCTTCCTTTTTCTAAAACCTCGTCGCTTAATTCACTTTTGATATCCATCGGTTCTATATTCCTGTAAAACAAATCTTCCAATATTTTTCTTTTCATTTTTTACTCCTTTTAAATTTAAAAAGTGCTAAAATCATTTAGCACTATACATATTCTAACGTTTCCTCTAAATCCAACGTTTTTAAATAATTCAAGTTTTTGACCAAAACTTGCCTTTCTTCTTTTGTGCAGTCTTTAAACAGTAAATCAATTTCTCTCACGGTAATAAACATAGACCTTTTACCCAAGTCCAAATCTAAAAGTTCATCTAAACTTATATTTAAAATATTAGCAATGTTTACTATGGTCTGAAGTGATACTTTTCATTGCCGTTTTCTATATGGCTGAGGTGACTTACAGACAGGTTCACGTACTCCGCTAATTTTTCCTGGGTAAGCCCTTGTTCTTTTCTTTGTTGTTTTAACCTTTTTCCTAATTTTCTATAGTCTATTTTCATCTTATATCCGTTTTTGTTTTTTATTTTAAATAATATTTATCTCTTTTTTAATAAGGCTATTCAGATTGTGATTTTGTGATTTATATCTGTTGAGTCGTTGTAATTGCTTATTATCAGTGCATCTCATTTAATCACTGTTGCAGATTGTACGGTTAATATTATTTTAATATTTATTTATTGATATTTGAATAGACTTATAGAATAGAAGTATTCTATGAGTTATAATTATGAAAAATTTTAAATTTGCTTTGTATTTTTGAATGTGATTTTATTTAAGTAGGTTAATAAATAATAATCTAATGTTGAATAAGAAAGTTTATATTAGTAAGAGTGAGTAAACAGCAATAATTTTGAAAAAACTTTTATATAATAAATAAATTAATTTGTGATAAACCCCGTAAAAAAAGAATGAATTTGTATTCATTTTATTATCTTATCGTTTATAATTCATAAGTTTTATTTTAGTATGAAGAGGAACAAAAACTATCAAAAATCATATATTATAGTTTTGCAGAAAAATAAAAGGTTATTCTAAAATTCCAGTAAACAAATCTCTTAGGTAATATGCAGATAATTGTATATTGTAAGTTTAATATCTCTTTTAGCGAAGCTCTTAGCCCCACGCAGTGGAAGCGTTTTTCGCGAAATTTTTTCGCTTAGGAAAAAATTTTGCGGGGTGTAAGGGGTGGAACCCCTTTATATTACATCTAAAGAAATAGATAATATTCTAAAGGATTTAAACGAAAAAGAAAGAATATTTATAATGGATATGGTCAAATACATGTCTGAAAACAAAAAAGACTTATAATATGATTTAAGTCTTTTTTATTTCCTCAGGTAAATAGCGGGTGAATGACAAAAGCAAGTTAAAGATCTTTTTTATGAAAACTTAAGTATAATAAGTAATTTGAAGATAAAACTTTTCATATTAACGGGGAAGGGGTAGCGACTGTTCCCAGAAAATCGGGCAGATTTTCTGAAGAAATCCAGTCGCGTTGAGAGCCATCACGGCGAATGAGTGAAAGCATTTTATCGAATATTTTTTGCTTCGGAAAAATATTCGCAGGGTTCCTAAGGGACAGCGTCCATTATAAAGGTTCGTAGGTCGAAGCATTGCAAGGTTTTCTCCCTAAAAAATTTCAAAAAAATCCCTTATTTCTCTTGATTTTTCCTGTGTATATGGTATACTAATTGTGCTAAAGGCGAAAAAAGCCTTTTTTTAATGTTGCAAACCGGATTTTTATTGAGTGATGTGGACCGCTTGTAAAAAGTAAAGTTTGCAGAGATTTCGTATTTAATCCTGTAGGTATGAAATTTCACAAGAATACAGCGGAGGTTGTAAATAATGAGAGTAAAAGTAACACTTGCATGTGAAGAGTGTAAACAAAGAAACTATAATACAATGAAAAATAAAGATAATCCAAAAGAAAGATTAGAACTTAAAAAGTATTGTAGATTTTGCAAGAAACATACTAATCATAAGGAAACAAAATAAGGGGTATGGATCATGGCAAAAGGTAATAAAAATGCTAAAGCCGTAAAGAAACCTGAATTTTTTCTAATTAGATGGTTTAAAAGCGTCTCAAACTTTTTTAGAGGCGTGTCTGTGGAACTAAAAAAAGTTACATGGCCTACAAAGGATGAATTAATTCAGTACACAATAGTGGTTGTCGTAATTTGTGCGGTACTGACACTGTTTATTTGGGGCTTGGATACTGTTTTAGGTTTATTAAAAGGTCTTTTTTAGTAGGTAATGGATATGAGTGAAAATGTAAAACAAATTGAAAGCGACAGCACTAGAGCACTTTGGTATGTTGCGCATACTTATTCCGGATATGAAAACAAGGTCAAAGAAAATATCGAAGCCGCTGTTATCAGAAGGAATATGTCGGATATAATCGAAGAAGTCGTAGTGCCTATGCATAAAGTAGAAGAGACTAAAAACGGAGAAAGAAAAGTAGTAGAAAAGAAAGTCTTTCCCGGATATGTTTTGGTAAAAATGTACATGACCGATGACGCTTGGTATATCGTAAGAAATACCAGAGGGGTGACCGGATTTGTAGGTCCCGCATCAAAACCTGTACCGTTAACCGAAGAAGAACTTAGAAATCTAGGGATAATCGAAAAAGAAACGATTACTACCGATCTTGAAATCGGCGATGAAATAGAAGTTTTATCCGGACCGTTCGAGAACTACACGGGAGTAATAGAAGAAATAAATATAGATAAAGCTAAATTAAAAGTAAACATATCTATGTTCGGCAGGGAAACACCTGTAGAACTTGATTTTACACAAGTAAGTAAATTTTAATTGAATTTTTAGGAGATAGAAAAATGGCAAAGAAAATTGTTGGAATGATAAAATTACAAATTCCTGCAGGTAAAGCAACACCTGCACCACCTGTTGGACCTGCTCTTGGTCAGCATGGTGTAAACATCATGGACTTTTGTAAAGCATTTAACGCAAAAACAGAATCACAAGGCGGACTTATAATCCCTGTTGTAATCAGCGTATATCAAGACCGTTCTTATACATTTATAACAAAGACACCACCTGCACCGGTTCTTATCAAAAAAGCCCTTAACTTACAAAAAGCAAGCGGCGAACCAAACAGAAACAAGGTGGCTCAGTTAACAAAAGCGCAAGTTAAAGAAATTGCGGAAATGAAAATGCCTGACTTGAACGCAGCTACAATCGAAACAGCTATGAGTATGATTGAAGGTACTGCAAGAAGTATGGGTATCACAGTAGAAGAATAATAAGGAATTATTTATTTCGTAGTATGTGGGAGAGATAAATAAGGATTTAAATGTAACCACACAGGAGGATATATAATGAAAAAAGGTAAAAATTATCTTGCAAAAAAAGAAATGCTTGAACAAGGTAAAGCATACGATATAAACGAAGCTGTAGCTCTAATTAAAAAAATGGCAACAGCTAAATTTGACGAAACGGTTGAACTTCACGTTAAACTAGGTGTTGACTCAAGACATGCAGATCAACAAGTTCGTGGAGCTATCGTGCTTCCTCACGGAACGGGAAAAACAGTTAGAGTATTGGTATTCGCTAAAGGCGAAAAAGCCGAAGAAGCTAAAGCTGCCGGCGCTGATTATGTAGGTGCCGAAGAATACTTGGATAAAATCCAAAAAGAAGGCTGGTTTGAATTCGACGCAGTAGTAGCAACTCCCGATATGATGGGTGTTGTTGGTAGACTCGGTAGAGTACTTGGTCCTAAAGGTTTAATGCCAAACCCTAAATCAGGTACGGTAACATTCGATGTTGAAAAAGCCGTTAAAGAAATCAAAGCCGGTAAAGTTGAATACAGACTTGATAAATCAAACATCATTCACGTTGCTATAGCTAAAGCAAGCTTCAGTGAACAGCAAATCGAAGAAAACTTAAACACATTGATAGAAGCGGTTAAAAAAGCAAAACCATCTGCTGCTAAAGGCCAATATTTCAGAAGCGTTACTCTAACAAGCACAATGTCTCCCGGAATAAAACTTTCAGTTGCAAAATTCTAATTAATGTTGTATAATAATTAAGCTTTAAAATTAAATAAAACTTATTCACGTCTTTAAAAGGGTAAGACCTTTTAATATATACCGCAGACAGCAGGGGGAGAAGATCCGTAAAGTTCCTGCCGAGGTTAAGAGTGGAGTTACAAGTACTCTTTCTTCTTAACATGCGGAAAGAGTATTTTTTATGATAGGAGGAAATATCGTGGCATCAGAAACTATTTTAGAAGGTAAAAAAGCCATAGTTGCCGAAATAGTAGACAAAATGAAAAATGCACAAGCATTCGTTTTAGTTGACTATAAAGGTATCAATGTAGAACAAGATACTGCATTCAGAAAAAATGCAAGAGAAGCAGATGTTGATTATAAGATCTATAAGAATACATTCTTAAGACTTGCAGCAAAAGAATGCGGATATGATGAACTTGTAGATGCATTAAAAGGAAGTACTGCTGTTGGCTTTTGTAACAGTGATGTTGTTGCTCCAGCTAAAGTTGTTAGCGAATTTGCTAAATCAAACGATTTGGAATGTTTAACAATCAAAGGCGGCGTAATCGAAGGCGAAATAGCAAGTCTTGAAGAATTACAAAAAATCGCAACATTACCATCAAGAGAAGCATTACTTGCAAAAATGCTCGGAAGCTTACAAGCTCCGATTTCAAACTTTGCATGTGTTATCAATGCAATCAAAGAAAAGAAAGAAGAAGACGAACAAGCAAGTGCTTAGTTTCGTAGCGTAAAATAATTAAGAAAATAATAGGAGAAAATTAAAATGAGTGAAAAATTTGATAAAATTATTGAAGAAGTAAAATCAATGTCAGTTTTAGAACTATCTGAATTAGTTAGTGCTTTAGAAGAAGAATTTGGTGTAAGTGCTGCTGCTGCACAAGTAGTAGTTGCAGGTGATGCAGGTGCTGCTGGCGGTGCTGCTGAACAAACAGAATTTGATGTAGTATTGACATCAGCAGGAGATGCAAAACTTAAAGTTGTAAAAGCTGTTAGAGAAGTAACAGGTTTAGCACTTAAAGAAGCTAAAGAAATCGTTGATAACGCTCCAAAAGCTATCAAAGAAGGCGCTAGCAAAGAAGAAGCTGAAGAAATCAAAGCTAAAATCGAAGAAGTTGGCGGACAAATCGAACTTAAATAATTTAACGATTATTTTAAAAGACCATCATACGATGGTCTTTTTATTTTCTTTTATAAAAGAAACAATATTCCTAGGGGCTCTGCCCCTAATACCCCGCAAAGTTTTTTCCAAATCGAAAAAATTTTGAGAAAAACGCTTCCACTCAATCGCCGTGGTGGCTTTTAACGCTCTCATATATCCTAAAAATCTCTGCCCGAGATTTTTGGATTGAGAGCTGCCCCGACCCTATAAACAAAAGTTTTATCTTTTTTTGAGTATATAATTTTTTTAGGTAATATGTGGATGAATATCTAATGTAAGTTTAATATCCCTTTTGCCGAAGGCTTAGGCACCGCGCCCAGCGGGGTCGTTTCATCCATTCTTTGGACAAGCAAAGAATGGTCGGGTTTAAGGGCTGAAAGCCCTTATATCTTTGTTTCTTTGAAAAAGAAATAGGGTTATAGGGGCAGCGCCCCTAATCCAACTTTTTGGTATAAACAAAATACCTTTCTCTTTGATCATTAAAAATGACTTCTTTCTCGTCTTTTTTCTCAAATCCGTTGTAGTCATAAAATGAGTAATCGCATTTTGAGTCTGTGAATAAGTAGAATGTATCTACATTTTCTTTTTTCATGTAGTTATAAAAGTCATTTAAAAGTTTTTTACCTATCCCCATGCCTTTCATTTTTTTATCCATTGCAAATAATACCAGCTCTCCGTTTGTATGGTCTTTTACTTTATTATAAAGCTGTTTATCCGCTTCTCCTTCTTTACTTCCTTCTTTTATGGCTTTTCTTCCTTCATGTGTCAAAAATAAAGTCGAAGCATGGAAAACTGTTTTGAATAAATATTTTAAATTATTCTTAAGCTTATATGCATTATCGCTTCGTCCAAGTATAACTCCTATTACTCTTTCTTCGTATACCGCTACTTTTGAATATGTATGTCTTATCAAAAGTTCATATAAGAATATCAGGCTCATCTTGTCTGCGACTTTTTCATTGTCTCCAAAGTCGGGTTCTATCCATGTTTCATATAATAACCCTTTGATTTCGGGTAAGTCGTCTTCTTTTAATTCTCTCAGTTTGATTTTATCTGGTGTCATGATTCCTCCCATGTAATGATATTCTATCATATTTATAAAAAAGTTCCAGTGTTCTAATGTTAAAAGAAAATGAAATTTATTGACTGAGGGGGTTTACAAAAATAGTCAATGGATTATACTTGATATTGTATACGTACTTTGGGAAACAAAAAAATAAGGAAATTCGCAAATATTGCTGGCGAAAATCCGCTGCACGGCATAACTTCGAAATCGTGTTATTCGGGGGCAAAGCTTAAATAAATTTAATCTTTGTTAAATTTATCAGTTCTGACGAACAGTGAATAGTCAAAATATCTCTGGGCGCGGTGCCTGAGCCTTCGGCATAAAGGGACGCAAAAGTTAAACTTGTATATCAAATTATCGGCATTTTATTTAATCGTGAATAGCTACATATTTAGTAGATAGTGCTCGTATTTGATTTTTAATATTGCAATAAAACTTTATGTTCAGAATAAATAAGTATAAAGTCGCACTAATATATTGTGCGTGGATTGAAACTGCAAATATTATATACGGAGTGTGATGGGATGTTGTCGCACCTTACAAGGAATGCGAGGATTGAAACCTTAGGAAATGCAATCAGTAAAGCTCAGGAAATTGTCGCACCTTACACGGGATGCGTGGATTGAATGATTTATCACTAATTAACTATCACTCAGTTTAAATAAATATTTAAAGAGTTTAGCAGAAGTTAGATAGATAAATGAGAAACTTTATAGTATAAAGGTGGTTTATAAAGATTATTTAATAATATTAAATAATTGAATCGGAGGTCAAATATGACAGAAATAAACGAAAAATTCTATTCTCTCGATAAAGAGAAACAGCTTATGATAATAAATGCGGCTATGGAGGTATTCTCAAAGAATGACTACAAGAATGCCGTCACAGACGATATTGCGTCAAAGGCTGAAATATCAAAAGGGCTATTATTTCACTATTTCAAGAACAAGAAGACCTTATATCTGTTTATATATGAATATGTTTTGAATTTGGTCAGAGATAATATAGACCGAAGCGAGATGAACAAAATAACCGATTTCTTTGATTTGCTGGATTACGGAGCAAAAATTAAAATAAAGCTGCTGGAAAAAAATCCTTATCTTTTGGATTTTTCCCTTAGATGTTTTTATAACGACAAAGAATTGATTTCCGATGATGTCAATGAACAGCTCACCGAGCTTTATGAAGATAGTTTCGAGCTTTATTTTTCCAATCTGGATTTATCCAAATTCAAGAGAAAAGAAGACGTTTATCAAATCTATAAAATGTCCATATGGATGAGCGACGGTTATATGCACGAAAAGAGAATGAAGCATGAAAAAATAGACGTTGAAGAACTTCTTTTGGAGTTTAACAAGTGGATGCAAATCTTTAAAAATAATTTTTATAAATAGTAAAGGGTTATTATTTTAAAGCCAAGAAGTTTTTATTAAGAAAATAACTTAATGAAACTCGCAAATATTATTAAATCAAATCCGATGTACGGCAAACTTAAGAAATAGTGTTATTTAATGCTGAAGCTTGAATAAATATAACAAAAGTCAAATTTATCTGTTTTTACGAATAATGAATAGCCGAATTCATTTGCGTTATACCTTTCGATTGTTGAATACTTTAGCATGTCTAATAACATTGTTTTGTAGTTGTGCCATGCAAAATTTTCCCATAGAATAATTCGTTAAGTTTCATATCGTTAAAATAAAAAAATTATTGAAGTTTTATATAAGCAAAATAATGTCGGAGTGCAAAGATGTACCTTGTGCAGTTGTTATAAGTAAAAAAATTAAGATAAAATTGAAATAAATAATTAAGAGATATAAAATCAAAAAGTTACTATCAAATGTTTAGTAATAATGAACCGGCAATAAGGAGAACAAAATGAGTGTGATAAAAATAGAAAATCTGACTAAGGATTACGGAAGCGGTAAAGGCGTGTTCGACCTTAGTTTTGAAGTCAAAAAGGGAGAAGTCCTCGGCTTTCTGGGACCTAACGGTGCGGGGAAGACGACGACCATAAGGACTCTTCTGGGCTTTATCAAAGCAGATAAGGGAAGTGTGAGCATAAACGGTCTGGATCCTTTTAAGAATGCGGAAGAAATCAATAAATCTCTTGGATATCTGCCGGGGGAAAATTCTTTGATGGACGAAATGAAAGGGGACGACTTCATCAAGTTCATAGCTGATATGAAAGAGATGAAAAACTTAGACCGGATAGAGGAGCTTAAAGAGTTCTTTGAGCTTGACGCAAGCGGAAAAATCAAGAAGATGTCCAAGGGGATGAAACAGAAAATAGGTATAGTATGTGCTTTTATGAATGACCCGGATATACTCATATTAGATGAGCCGACAAGCGGACTTGACCCATTGATGCAGAATAAATTCGTGGAACTTATCTTAAAGGAAAAAGAAAGAGGTGCTACGATTTTGATGTCATCTCATATATTCGAAGAGATAGAGAAGACCTGCGACAGGAGTGTAATAATCAAAAACGGCAGGCTGGTACTCATCGAAGACATAAATAAATTAAAAGAAAATAAGAACAAGAATTTCAGGATAGAATTTAAAAACGAATTCGAAGCTAAAAATTTTGCTGCTATGTTCATGAATACTTCCATTAAGGATAAAGTAGTCAAGGTAGGTATAAAAGGGAACATGGACGAATTCATAAAGAAGCTCGCTTCTTTTGATGTAGTCGATATAGATATCGAACAGCAAAGCCTTGAAGAGCTTTTTATGCATTTTTACGGAGGCAAAAAAAATGATTAATTTTACTTTACTGAAAAAAGAAATAAAGTCCAACTATAAAATACTTCTTATATTCATAGGTGTCCTTACTCTTTATTCTTCGATGATAATAAGCATGTTCGACCCTAAGCTGGGAGAGAGTTTAAAGCAGATGGCTGAGAGTATGCCCGGACTTTTTTCCGCATTTAAAATGTCTGACCCGGGAAGTACAATGATAGAATTCATATCAAATTATTTATATGGATTTTTATTTATAGTCTTTCCGATGATATTTTCGATAATCCTATCAAACAGGCTTATAACAAGATATATCGACAAGGGCTCCATGTCTTATATATTATCTGCTCCGAACAGAAGAGGAAAGATAATAGGCACATGGATATTTACCATGGTTTTGATGATATTCTTTCTTGTAGCATATGTGACTATACTTTCCGTAGTGCTTGCTCAGGCAATGTTTAAAGGAGAACTGGACGTGAGTAAATTCCTGATCATGAACGTAGGCTTGTTCGGACTACAGGCTTTTATCCTTGCATTATGCTTTATGTTTTCTTGTATATTCTCCGACAGCAAATATGCCCTCGGATTATCGGCGGCATTCAATGTAGGCTTCCTCCTTATTCAAATGCTTTCAAATGCGGGGGATAAATTTGAAAAGCTCAAATACCTTACTCCTCTTACTCTATTTGATACAAGCAGTATCATAGCGGGAGATGAAAGTTCCTATATATGCATCGGTGTTTTATATTTACTGGCTTTAGTAATGTTTATAGCGGGAGCCGTGGTATTTTCCAAGAAAGACTTATCTGTGTAAATGTTAAAAAGACAACCTCGGGAGGGGTTGTTTTTTATTATATTTAATTTATATTTTTAGAGTGTATTGAAGAGATGTATTAAAATAAATATATATTATTATGCACATATATTTATTAATAGGTTGGTGGCGGATAGAGTATGGCAAGGGGCGCGGAATCTGACGAAGTCAGGCGTAGTGCCCCGCGGGGGAGAGCTTGTTTTATCAGGCAATGATATATAAGACTTTCTCAACGTTATTGATTAGTTATTGATAGTTTTTTAGGTATGATATTAATAAGTAAATAATTAAAAGTATTATAAATACCGCTTTATTTAATCAGAGGTTTTATATTTTAGGGAATATCGGAGTAATAGTATATAAAATCACTTTGATATTCCTTTTGGTTATATATAGATATCTTGAATTGCAATAAGTGAATAACGGCACAGACCTTTATAATAGCATGGATTTATGGTATAATTCTAAAAATTCAGAGTTTAAGGGGTATAAAAAATGAAAATAACCGAAATATTAAAGAAGGATAAACCTACTCTTTCTTTCGAAGTATTCCCTCCAAAAAGCGAGGATAATTATAAAAGTGTAGAAAAAGCAACAGGGGAGATAGCGAAGCTTAAACCCGATTTTATGAGCATAACATACGGAGCGGGCGGAGGAACGAGTTCATATACAGTGAACATTGCAAAAGAAATACAAAAAGAACATGGCGTACCTACTTTATCTCACCTTACATGTATGTGTTCTTCAAAGGAAGATATCAAAGCTCAGCTGAAGCTTTTAAAGGATAATGATATTGAAAATGTACTCGCCCTCAGAGGAGACATACCAAAGGATAAAAGTCTGATGGATAAATCCGAATATACTCATGCGATAGAGCTTATAAGAGATATAAAGGAAAGCGGAGATTTTTGTATCGGAGGTGCATGTTATCCGGACGGACACGTCGAGTGCGAACACAAGGCGGACGATATTTACTTCTTAAAAGAAAAGGTAGACGCTGGACTTGATTTTCTTACTACGCAGATGTTCTTCGATAATAACGTGCTTTATAACTTCCTGTACAGAATAAGGGAAATCGGGATAACCGTTCCCGTTTTTGCGGGTATAATGCCTGTTACAAACGGGAAACAAATAAAGAGGATAACCGAACTTTCAGGGACTTATCTTCCAACACGTTTTAAAGCCATAGTGGATAAGTTCGGAGACAATCCTGCGGCAATGACCCAGGCGGGGATAGCATATGCGACCGACCAAATAATAGACCTTATCGCATGCGGAGTGAACGGGATACATGTTTACTCAATGAACAAACCAGAAGTTGCAGAGGGCATTAGAAATAATCTTTCCAATATTTTATAAAATATTAAATCTTTATAATGGGCTCTGCCCCTTAGACCCCAAAATACGGCAAGGCTCTGTTTTTCGATTTCCCCTTTTTTGACTATCGAAAGACTTCGTAAGAAGGCTTACTAAATTTTGTTATACAAAATTTAGATGTGGGGACACATACGATAGCATTCGCAAATTTTCCAAAGGCAAGATTTGCGAATGTTGACCGCTGAGTTTTGCTCTGTAATATTTTAATTCTTGTTAAAATACCTAAAACTCTTTTAGAGTTTTAGGTCAGTCAAAAAAGGTGTAAAAGTTCTTTCACTCAGTCGCCGTGAAGGCTTTTAAAGTAACTGGATTTCCTCAAAAAATCTACTCGATTTTAAGGTAACAATTGCTACCCCAATCTTTTATATTTAAAGGTTATAAATTTTTTAGGTAATTTGGATATGATAGTGGGAGGATGTTTAATATCCCTTTTGGCGAAGCCATAGGCACCGCGCCTAGCGGGGTCGTTTTATCCATTCTTTGGACAAGCAAAGAATGGTCGGGTTTATAAGGGCAGACAGCCCTTAATTAGGGTCGTAGTGCGGAGCCCTGCAGGTGGTATAAGGGACAGAGTCCCTAGGAAGTTTATTTCTTAAAAAAGAAAAGAGGAAAATGATGATCAATAGGAGTGAAACCATAAGATACCTTGGATATAGTGGGGATGAAGTAGATGAAAATACTCTGCGTCTTATAGAAGAGTGCGAAGGACTTCTTAAAAAAAGTGCAAATCCAAGAAATACTTATAAAGTTTTTGATTTGAAGAAGATAGACGATGAAACTTTGGATATGGAAGGTTTAAAAATAAAAAGCAAAGCTCTTTTGAGGAATTTGAGAGGGTGTAAGAAAGTCATATTATTTGCCGCGACTTTGGGACCAAGAGTGGATATCCTGCTTCAGAAATATTCAAAGCTTTCACAGGTAAAAGCCGTAGTACTCCAGGCTTCTGCCGCAAGTATGATAGAGGTTTATATAGATAGTATAGAAGATGAAATAAGGCTTGAAGCAAAAGAGAAGGGGCTTTATCTAAGACCTAGGTTTTCTCCCGGATATGCTGACCTTTCTCTTGAGTATCAAAGGGATATATTTAAGATATTGGATTTACCCAGAAGGATAGGGGCAACTTTGATGGATAAGCTTATAATGGCGCCCTCAAAGACTGTTACGGCTTTCATAGGCTTAAGCGAAGAAGATAAAAATGTATGTGATTATATATAAAACTATTTGATTATTTATGCCTTGGATGTATAATATAAATTATTGAAAATTACTTATAAATTTTACAAATATTTACAATCTTATTTCAAACAATTTTACATCTTCAGGGGAAAATAATGAATATAATGACAAAATCTGAAAACAAAGAAAAAACCAAGGACTATTTATTTACAAATAAGGCACTTTTGATTTTGATACTGCCGCTTATAGTAGAGCAATTTCTTGCGATACTGGTAGGTATGGCTGACTCTATAATGATTGCAAGCGTAGGAGAAGCGGCTGTTTCGGGAGTTTCTCTCGTGGACAGTTTGATGCTGCTTCTTATAAATATATTTGCGGCTCTTGCTACGGGAGGAGCTGTCGTAGCGGGGCAGTATCTCGGAAAGAGGGACAGGAATAACGCCTGTGAGGCTTCTAATCAGCTCGTATGGTTTATTACCATTATTGCAGCTGTAGTCATGATTTTGGTTTATGTATTAAAACAATTCATATTAATTACGGTCTTCGGAAGCATAGACGCAGATGTCATGGGGCATGCCAATACTTATTTATTAATAGTCAGTGCTTCAATACCTTTTATTGCCTTATATAACGCAGGGGCGGCGATATTCCGTTCAATGGGCAATTCAAAAGTCTCAATGATGGTTTCTATTTTAATGAACCTTATTAACGTCATAGGGAATGCTGTACTTATTTACGGGTTTCATTTCGGGACTGCAGGGGTTGCTATACCTACACTCGTTTCAAGGATAGTAGCGGCGGTTGTCATAGTTATTTTGTTACTTAACAAGAATGTAACTCTTCATATAAGTAAGAGTTTTAAATATAAACCAAATTTTCATATGATAAAAAGCATTTTATATATAGGCGTTCCCAACGGACTTGAGAACAGTATGTTCCAGCTTGGTAAAATAATCGTACTGAGCCTGGTTTCCACCTTTGGGACTTATGCAATAGCCGCCAACGCCGTATCAAACGTAGTAGCGGCATTCCAAATATTATCCGGCATGGCGGTCTCCCTTGCCGTTACCACTGTCATTTCAAGATGTGTCGGTGCGGGGGAATTCGAGCAGGCGAGATATTATACAAAGAAGCTTATAAAAATAACATATGTTTGTATAGCTGTTTTTGTGGGAGTTATAATACTTCTTCTTCCTGTTATAATGAAGGCTTACAACTTATCTGCTATAACTGCATCGGAAGCGACGAGGATACTCTTCCTTCACGGAATCTGTGCGATTTTCGTATGGCCTTTGGCTTTTACCCTTCCATCAACTTTAAGAGCTGCGGGAGATGTGAAGTACTGCATGATAACCTCAATAAGTTCCATGTGGATATGCAGGATAGTGTTCAGTTATATCTTCGGTAAATATATGGGATTTGGAGTGTTCGGCGTTTGGATGGCGATGATAATGGACTGGGTAATAAGGGCGATATTCTTTATTATTAGGTACAGAAGCCCTAAGTGGGAGAATAAACAGGTAATATAAGGGGTTCCACCCCTAAAAACCCTGTAAGAGACTCCGTCCCTTATACCCTCGCGGGGCTTCACCCCACACCCCACCAAAAATTTGCTCGTCCAAATTTTTGGATTAAAGGACACCGCTAAAGCCGCGGAGGCTAAAGCGACTGGATTTTCAACAAAATGCTACCCGCATTTTGTGAAACAGTCGCTTTCCCAACCCATAAGAAAAATTTTATCTTAAATAAAAGTTGATAACTTTTTAGATAAATATTAGGTAAATGACTTTAGTAAGTTAAAGATTTCTTTTGCCGAAGGCTTAGGCACCGCGCTCAGCGGGGTCGTTTCATCCATTCTTTGGACAAGCAAAGAATGGTCGGGTTTTTAAGGGCAGACAGCCCTTATATTTGGGTAGTAGGGCAGAACCCTACAAATTGGTGGCAGGACATTTTCCTGCAAATTATTGTTAGAAAGGAAAATTTATGGATATATTAAAACTTATCAAAAAAAGAGAAGTATTTTTCGACGGAGGTATGGGAAGTCTTCTTCAGGAAAAAGGTTTAAAGGCGGGGGAACTGCCGGAAATTTGGAACGTGGATAAAAGTGATGTAGTAAAAAGTATCCATAAGGAATACCTTCTAAGCGGTGCGGATATAATAACGACCAATACCTTTGGGTGTAACTCTCTTAAATTTAATAAAGAGGGAAGTTACAGCGTTGAGAATATAATAAGAAGCGGAGTCAGAAATGCAAAGGAAGCAATAAAGGAAAGCGGTAAAGATGCTTATGTGGCTTTGGATATAGGTCCTACAGGCAAACTCTTAAAACCTCTCGGTGACCTTGATTTCGGTGACGCTTACGAAATATATAAAGAAATCATTCTTTTTGGGGTAAAAGAAAATCCTGACATTATTTTGATAGAGACTATGTCAGACGGTTACGAAGCGAAGGCGGCTATACTTGCGGCAAAGGAAAACTGCGATTTACCTATATTCGTTTCAATGACTTTGGGAGAAGACGGAAAGCTCCTTACGGGAGGAAATGCAGAGAGTATAATTGCTTTGATGGAAGGGCTTAGAGTAGATGTCATAGGGCTTAACTGCGGTCTCGGTCCTCTTCAGCTTAAACCGTTTATAGGAAAAATGCTTGAGGTTTCATCCACTCCTTTGATGATAAACCCAAATGCGGGACTTCCCAGAAGCGAGGGCGGAAAGACCGTTTATGATATAACAAGCGATGAATTCGCACTCACCATGAAAGAGATCGCGGATATGGGAGTCGGGATTCTCGGAGGATGCTGCGGTACTACTCCAAAGCATATCAAAAAGACCGTGGAACTTTGTAAAGATGTTGAAATTAAAGAAATAACAAAGAAAGATTTGACGATGATTTCTTCTTTTTCAAAGTGTGTGTATATAGATAAAGACCCTATAATAATCGGGGAGAGGATAAATCCAACGGGAAAGAAACGCTTTAAACAGGCTCTCATTGAAGAGGATATCGAGTATATATTGAATGAAGCAAATACACAGGCAGAGGCAGGCGCTCATGTACTCGATGTAAATGTGGGACTTCCCGAAATAAACGAAGCCGAGATGATGGAAAAAGTAATAAAAGAACTCCAATTCAGTGTAGATGTTCCTCTTCAGGTGGATACTTCAAACACAGAGGCTATGGAAAGGGCACTTAGGCTATATAACGGAAAGGCTCTTATAAACTCCGTCAACGGTAAAAAAGAAGTTATGGACGAAGTTTTCCCTCTTGTTAAAAAATACGGGGGAGTGGTAGTTGCACTTTGTCTGGATGAAGACGGGATACCTCCTACTGCCGAGGGCAGGATAAAAATTGCAAATAAAATCATCGAAGAAGCTAAGAAGTACGGGATAGAAAGAAAAGATATAATAATAGACGCTCTTGCAATGACGGTCAGTGCGGATACTTCTTCGGCTCTGGTCACTTTGGATACTCTATCCATAGTTAAAAATGAACTTAAAATGAACAGTGTGCTTGGTGTATCAAATATTTCCTTCGGACTTCCGAACAGGATGATAATCAATTCCGTGTTCTTTTCCATGGCACTGGACAGAGGTCTTAATGCGGCGATAATAAACCCGAACAACGAGGATATGATGAGAAGTTATATTTCTTTCAGGACACTGTCAAATATGGACGAAAAGTGCATGGATTATATAGATAAGTACGGAAGCGAAAAAAGGGAAGTCAGTGTGAAAAAAGAGGGTTTAATGAGCCTTGAAGACAGCATAATAAAGGGTATGAAAGAAAGAGCTAAGACAGCTGTTTTGGAGGAACTTGAAAAAAGCGAGCCCTTGGAAATAATAAATAAAAAACTTATCCCTTCTTTAGATATCGTGGGAAAAGGCTTTGAAGAAGGAACTATATTCCTACCTCAGCTTTTGATGAGTGCGGAGGCTGCAAAAGCGGCTTTTAACGAAGTCAAAAATCACCTTGTAAAAAGCGGTCAAAAGGAAGAGAAAATAGGAAAAATAGTAATAGCTACGGTCAAGGGGGATATACACGATATAGGAAAGAACATAGTCAAAGTTTTACTTGAAAACTATGGATATGATGTTATCGATCTTGGTAAAGACGTGGATCCTGATTTAATTGTAGATACCGTCATAAAGGAAGATGTCAAACTTGTGGGGCTGAGTGCACTTATGACTACCACGGTTCCAAGTATGGAAGAGACGATAAAAAAATTAAATAAAAAAATACCGGACTGCAAGGTTTTCGTAGGCGGTGCGGTGCTTACCAAAGACTATGCAAAGACCATAAATGCCGACTATTATGCAAAAGACGCGATGGCAAGTGTTGCTTTTGCTGATAAAGTTTTAAGGGCTGCACCCTAAAACCCTTTATCAGGGGCTCTGCCCCTAAAACCCCCAAAAGTCTTTTTAGGACTTTGTCCTAATACCTCGGGAAGTTTCCCGAAGCCTCTTTTGTAAGGCTCTGCCTTACAATCCGCCCTTTTTTGACTATCGAAAGACTTCATAAGAAGGCTTACTAAATTTTGTGTAACAAA